>JACPXO010000015.1 GCA_016196505.1 Candidatus Omnitrophota bacterium | reverse complement strand
TTCCGCACTGGGATATAAGAAGTGATCTTTTCGCCTTGAGAGAGTGACACGAAATTGGCGATGAATTTGCCCTTGGAGATACGGCTGGCCTGCGGGAGCTCATGCACTTTGATGACGTATGCCTTGCCTTTGGAGGTGAATAAAAGAAGGTTGTCATGCGTGGACGCCACGAAGAGGTGTTCGGTGAAGTCCTCCTCTACAGCCCCCGACCCCACGCCCACGCCGCCGCGCCGCTGTTTGCGGTACGTCGTGATGGGCAAGCGCTTCACGTAGCTTTGATGGCTGATCGTGACCACCACGTCCTCGTCGGCGATCAAGTCCTCGATCTCTATCTCCGTGTCTATGCTCTTTGAGATGTCAGTGCGCCGCTCGTCACCGTATTTTTCCTTGAGTTTGGCCAACTCTTCTTTAATGATCTCGAGCACCTTCTTTTCGGATTTGAGCACCGACTCATAAAACTCGATCTTCTTCAACAGCTCCTTATACTCTTCCTCGAGCTTGTGGATCTCGAGGCCGGTGAGTTTTTGAAGCTGCATCTCGAGGATGGCCTGCGCCTGGCGGTCCGAGAACTCATAAGTTTCGACGAGGGCGACTTTGGCCTCGGCGGGGTTCTTGGACTTGCGGATGGTCTTAATGATCTTATCGAGGATGTCAACGGCTTTCTTCAAGCCCTCGACGATATGCGCGCGGTCCTTGGCTTTATCCAGATCGAACTGCGTGCGGCGGACAATGATGATCTTCCGGTGACGGATGTACTCCTCGATGATCTCCTTTAAAGTCAAAACCTTGGGGCTTCCGTCAACGAGCGCCAGGAAAATGATGCCGAACGTGGTTTGCATCTGCGTGTGTTTGTAAAGCTGGTTCAAGACCACTTGGGCGTTCGTGTCGCGCTTGAGATCTATCACGACGCGCATGCCGTCCTTGTCGGACTCGTCGCGCACGTCCGAAACGCCCTCGACCTTTTTCTCGTTCACCAGGTCCGCGATGCTCTCGATGAGATTGGCCTTGTTGACCTGATAGGGGATCTCTGAAAGAATGATGGCCTGCTTGCCGCCTTTGAGCTCCTCAATGCCCGCCTTGGCCCTGATTTTAAGGAGGCCTCTCCCCGTTTCGTAGGCGGACTTGATGCCTTCGGCGCCGCAGATCATAGCCCCCGTGGGGAAGTCGGGACCTTTCACGAACTTCATGAGTTCCTTGGTCTCGATCGCCGGGTTATCAACGGTCGCGGCGATCGCGTCGACCACTTCGTTCAGGTTATGCGGCGGAATGTTGGTCGCCATGCCGACCGCGATGCCGCTTGAGCCGTTGCAGAGGAGATTCGGCAGAGTCGCGGGAAGGAGAGTCGGCTCCTCCAGCGTCTCGTCGAAGTTCGGGGCAAAATCGACGGTGTTTTTCTCGATGTCGCTTAAAAGTTCGTCCGTAATGGCGGCAAGCCGCGCCTCGGTGTTGTGGTTGATAAAACCATTCGCCACGAACGAATGGCAGGAACTGTCCACCCTGATCGAATAAACTCTCTGCGCTTCCCCTTTTTCGATACCAACCACAGGGTCAAAGAAATACCGAGTCCTAAGGAGATTTTCGAACATCGCTGATGTCTCCGGCTGGGACTGTGGCTCTACAACCGCGCAGACGTCCCCTGCGTGCCTCTCCAAATTCGCGTAGCGGTCAAAATTGTGTTTGATCGCAAACTCCCGTTCTTTATGCAGCATCTCACTATTTAAGCGGAATCGAACAAATTGGCTGATAAACGGAATAGAATCTGTGCGGGACCACTCTTTGTGATAAAGAGACAACGCCCTGGCAAGCTTCGCGTTTTTATGCTGGGTCGCAAAACCGATAAGCTTAGAAAAAAGCCGGTAATTCTCTAATCCCCGGATGTACAGTTTATGGGTCCCCCGATACCGATCGAAACGCTTTGTCGCGACAATACCAAACCTTAACAACACGGTCTGAATTTGATTCACGAGCATCTCACTCACGGAGATACAGGAGAGCTCCACCATCTTTTCACCGCTATGGCTGACACAGCCATCCCCCTCAAAATAAGCCCTCAAAAAAGCCGAAACCACCGGCTGGGGAGACCGCAGGATAAGATGCGGGATGGTTTTTTGGCGAGACTTCACCGGCAGGAGACCCACGTTTCTTAAGAATGAAATGACATGCTGCGAATGAACCTCACGCGTAAAGTATGGTTTTTTTCCAAAGGAGCTCGGTTTTCTCTCGAAAGTATGGAGACGGCAGTCGGGGAACACTCGTTTCCAACAGGCGTCAAATTTTTCAAGCCATTCGGGGTCGCTGTTGCAAAATTCTATCTCATTTTGTTTCACTGTTCCTTCCGCGACAAGCGCTCCCAAAATGAAAGCCAGATCTTCGTTCAGCGCTTGGGGCAATATTTTGGTTTGAGTTCGCCCAACCGCCGTTGGCCAATCATCAGTCAGTAAAACCTGCTCTATCGGCCACAAAAGATCATCGGTTCTATCAATCACGGCTACGTCTCCGAGGCAAAGCCGGCCAAGAAGTTTCCACTGAAATTCCGGCTCTTCGGTTCTTGGATTAATGGCCCACACAAGGACCGGATGATTGCTGGTTCCTTGGAGTGAAAAGCCCCTCCCCGTGACTATCTTGATCGTCGGGTGCTCCCCACTGTCAAACCACTTCGTGGCCAAGTTTACATTGCGATCGCGAGAGAGAACCGAGACGTTCACATCTTCCGAACCCGTTTTGGACATCTCTTGTATAGAAACGAGTCCTTTGTCCGTCACAACAAGGGTGTCGCCGGTCACGCAGTAACGCATCGCGGCCGCCGAGTCGCCGTCGACGGAGCCAAAATTCCCCTGGCCGTCCACCAAAGGATAACGCAGGGAAAAATCCTGCACCATGCGCACCAGCGTGTCGTAAACCGCCGTGTCCCCGTGAGGGTGGAATTTACCCAGCACTTCCCCGACGATACGCGCGCTTTTTTTGTAGGGCTTGGAGTGGTCGAGGCCGAGCTCTTTCATCGCGTAGAGAATGCGGCGATGCACGGGCTTCAAGCCGTCCTTCACGTCCGGAAGCGCCCGGCCCACGATGACGCTCATCGCGTAGTTGAGATACGAGGTTTTCATCTCCTGCTCGATGAACACAGGGACTATCTTCTCGTTCTTCGTGTATAGATTTTCAGATTTGGCTTCGGCCATCGTATTTCCTTTAGATATCCAAATTCTTCACTTCGCGGGCATATTTGTGGATGAACTCGCGACGCGGCTCAACCTCATCTCCCATGAGTGTCGTGAAAGTCTTGTCGGCCTCGACGGCGTCCTCCATGGTCACTTTAAGCACGGTGCGCTTTTCGGGGTCCATGGTGGTTTCCCAGAGCTGTTGGGGGTTCATCTCTCCAAGACCTTTGTAGCGCTGTATCGTCATGCCTTTTTTGCCCTGCCCTTGTACGAACCGGAGCGCCTCCGCGAGACTGGACACATAGACCGGCGTTTCGTCTTTCACCTCAACTTTATAGAGCGCTTTGGCTTGTGGGGCGTCCTTAGTTTTCCTCGAGGAGCGCTTGCCGCTTTTGGGTTTCGCGGGTTTCACGGCCTCCTCTACGGCGCTATAATCCTCAATGTCCACCCCGAGCTTCTCGATCTTTTTGATGGTGTCCGCCAATTCATCCGCCTCGAAGAACTCCACGAGATCCAACTCCTTTACGATATGGCTTTTGGTGCCGTTCTTCTTTTCGGCGTCATGGATGTCTACTTCCTTGCCTTTCCACTTTTCATAACGCTTGATCACCTCGGCAAGCTCCTCATCATTGTATAAAAACTGGTCTTCACCCTCCACTTTTACCCTATAAACTGGTAGTTTTTTGGTCTTCTTATTCATAAAATATAGGTATTTTGAGAGTTCTACTCCACGCTTTTTAACTCCATCTGCCATTAAGTCTAATGATTCCAATAGGTTAAGAATTTCTAGTAGCTTTTTATCTGCTATTTTTTCCTTATCTTTGAGTCGAATTAGCGTCAAATTCTCACTGCCAAGCTCCAAAAGCAACCCCCGCATCTGATCCTCGGTCTCAATGTACTCTTCGCGCTTGCCGCGCTTGATCTTATAGAGAGGCGGTTGGGCGATATAGATATGCCCTTTTTCAATGAGTTGTGTCATCTGGCGGAAGAAAAAAGTAAGAAGCAGTGTCCGGATATGACTCCCGTCCACGTCGGCGTCGCACATGATGAGAATTTTGTGGTAGCGAAGTTTTTCTAGGTTAAACTCCTCGCCTATCCCGGTTCCCAGGGCGTTGATCACGGTGCAGATTTCGTCGTTCGAGAGCACTTTGTGGAGCCGCGCTTTTTCGACGTTCAAAATTTTACCCTTGAGAGGGAGTATCGCCTGAAAGCGGCGGTCGCGGCCT
>JACPXO010000014.1 GCA_016196505.1 Candidatus Omnitrophota bacterium | reverse complement strand
TCTTTCCTTTAGATATCTAAATTCTTCACTTCGCGGGCGTACTTGTGGATGAACTCGCGGCGCGGTTCAACCTCATCTCCCATGAGTGTCGTGAAAGTCTTGTCGGCTTCCACCGCATCCTCCAGGGTGACTTTGAGCACGGTGCGCTTTTCGGGATCCATGGTGGTTTCCCAAAGCTGTTGGGGGTTCATTTCCCCGAGGCCCTTGTAGCGCTGTATCGCCATGCCTTTTTTGCCCTGCCCTTGCACGAACCGGAGCACCTCCTGTAAACTCGACACATAGACCGGTGTCTCGTCTTTTACCTCGACCCTATAGAGCGCTTTTTGCTTGGGGGCGTCTTTAGTTTTCTTGGACGAACGCCTGGCGGTTTTCCCTTTCGCCGGCTTCACGTCCACGTCGGGAGCGCTATAGTTATCAATATCGACGCCAAGCTTTTCGATCTTCTTGATGGTGTCGGCCAATTCATCCGCCTCGAAGAACTCCACGAGATCCAACTCCTTTACGATATGGCTTTTGGTGCCGTTCTTCTTTTCGGCGTCATGAATATCTACTTCCTTGCCTCTCCACTTCTCGTAACGCTTAATCACCTCGGAAAGCTCCTCATCATTGTATAAAAACTGGTCTTCACCCTCCACTTTTACCCTATAAACTGGTAGTTTTTTGGTCTTCTTGTTCATAAAAGATAGGTATTTTGAGAGTTCTACTCCACGTTTTTTAACTCCATCTGCCATTAAGTCTAGTGATTCCAATAACTTAAGAATATCTAAAAGCTTTTTATCCTCTATTTTTTCTTTGTCTTTGAGGCGGATCAGGGTCATATTCTCGCTCCCAAGCTCCAAAAGCAGCGCCCTCATCTGATCCTCAGTTTCAATGTACTCTTCGCGCTTTCCGCGCTTGATCTTGTAGAGAGGCGGTTGGGCGATATAGATATGCCCTTTTTCAATGAGTTGTGTCATCTGGCGGAAGAAAAAGGTAAGAAGCAGTGTCCGGATATGGCTCCCGTCAACGTCGGCGTCGCACATGATGAGAATTTTGTGGTAGCGGAGTTTTTCTAGGTTAAACTCCTCGCCTATCCCGGTTCCCAGGGCGTTGATCACGGTGCAAATTTCGTCGTTCGAGAGCACTTTGTGGAGCCGCGCTTTTTCGACGTTCAAAATTTTACCCTTGAGAGGGAGTATCGCCTGAAAGCGGCGGTCGCGGCCTTGCTTGGCCGACCCGCCCGCGGAATCTCCCTCGACGAGATACACCTCACAGAGCGCGGCGTCGCTCTCCTGGCAGTCCGCGAGCTTCCCGGGAAGCGAGCCGCTGTCGAGGGCTCCTTTTCGCCGTGTCAGATCGCGCGCCTTGCGGGCGGCCTCGCGCGCCTTAGCGGCGAGCACCGCTTTTTCGACGATCTTATTGGCGACACTGCTATTTTCCTCGAAAAATTTTCCTAACCCTTCGTTCACGATCGACTCGACGATGCCTTCCACTTCGCCGTTGCCGAGCTTGGTCTTGGTCTGGCCCTCGAACTGGGGATTGGGGACCTTGCAGCTGATCACGCAGGTCAGCCCTTCGCGGATATCGTCGCCTTGGACGCTCACGTCGTCTTTCACGAGGTTCTTTCCCTTGCAGTACTGATTGACACAGCGCGTGAGCGCGGCCTTGAAGCCGCTCAGGTGCGTGCCGCCCTCGATGGTGTTGATGTTGTTGACGAAGGTGAAGATGCTCTCGGCGTAGCCGTCGTTGTACTGCATCGCGATTTCGACGAAGGTGCCGTCTTTCTCGCCCGAGAAAAAGATCACCTTCGGGTGCAGCGCGGCTTTGTTCTTATTCAGCTCCTGGACGAACGAAATGATGCCCCCCGAAAAACAAAACTCGGTCTCTTTTTCCTTGGACCCGCGCTCGTCTTTGAGCGTGATCATAAGCCCCTTGTTGAGGAAGGCGAGCTCCCTTAAACGGTTGGCAAGCGTCTCATAGTTGTACTCGATGGCGATATGGAATATCTCTTTGTCGGCCTTGAAGGTGACCTTGGTGCCGTTGGTCTTGGATTTGCCGATGCTCGTGAGTTTCGAGGCGGTTTTTCCCCGCTCGTAGCGCTGGTGGTAGACCTTGCCTTCCCGGCGGATCTCGACCTCGAGCCACTCGGAGAGGGCGTTCACGACGCTGACGCCTACGCCGTGCAAACCCCCGGACACCTTGTATGATTTTTTGTCGAATTTGCCGCCGGCGTGCAGCATAGTAAGCACGACCTCGACGGCGGGTTTTTTCTCGCCTTTGTGGATATCCACGGGGATCCCACGGCCGTTGTCCGTCACCGAGACGCTGTTGTTGCTGTGCACCACGACGTCAATGCGGTTGGCGAAACCGGCCAGCGCCTCGTCGACGGAATTGTCCACCACCTCATAGACCAGGTGATGCAGGCCACGCGTCCCGACGTCGCCGATGTACATGGCCGGGCGCTTCTGGACCGCCTCCATCCCGCCCAGGACCTGGATGTTCTTGGAGTCGTAGTTCACGGAGCCCGCGCCGGCCGTCGGGGGCGCGGGAGTGTCTTTAACGTCTTTGGTTTTGGCTTTGGGGGTTGCTTTGGGCATTAAAACTCACCTGTTTTAAAATTAATTTGAGAGATTTTATCCTTTCCCAGCCGGGTTTGCAATCCTTTTAGAAGCTTGCGCTTCCGCATCACGAGTTCCTCGAGCCACGGAGAGCTGTCGACGCGCACGGTGAGAACCCCTTGGCGCAAGGCCGAGGGCCTCGAGTGATGGAAGCCCGTCTCGCCCACGAGCGCCTTCCACAGGGTATCCATCGACTCCCGGGAAATGGATGCTTCCCGGTCCAGCCGGTCCACGACACTTTTAACGATGTCACCTATCGGGGACGCGGTGGATTTGCCCGGCTTCACCTCACGTGACCTGCATCGGCAGCACGATATACGTGTAATCCTCGCCGCTACGGATAACCGCCGGCTTCTCCGGGTCAATGAACCCAAATCTAACGCTGTCCTCTTCGATATTTTTCAGCACATCCACGATAAAGGAGGGGTTAAACCCGATCGCGAGCTCTCCCCCCTTATAATCCACCTCCAGCTCCTCGTGCGCCTCCCCAAGGTCCGGGGTGTTTTTAGTGATGATCATCCGGTCTTTAATGATGTTGATCTTGACCGACTGGGATTCTTGATTGGTTAAAATGCTGGCGCGGCGCGTGGCTTGGAGAAAGCTTTGGGTGTTAATTTTCAACTCTTCTTTTGTTTTTTTAGGAATCACCTGATCGTAATTCGGGTATTCCCCCTCTACGAGCCGCGAGGTGATCGCGATGGCCCCCAAACTAATCTGAAGCTGATTTTCTTTGAAATAAAACATCACTTCACCTTCCTCTCCCAGATCCCGGCTTAATTCCAGAATGGTTTTCATGGGCACAATCACATCTTTTTTAAGATTGCCCAATTCTCCTATATTTTTCTGTATCAACGCCAGGCGCCGCCCGTCCGTGGCCACAAGCTTTAGGGTTTTTTCCCGAAAACTGAATAAAATCCCATTCAACACATACCGCGTTTCATCGTGGCTCATCGCAAAAGAAGTTAGCTGAATCATATTTTTTAATATCTTCTGAGGGATATTCACCAAATCCACACTGCGGCTGCCATGCGCCGGAAAATCGGGAAGTTGAGGAAAATCCTCCTTCAAAAGACCTAAAAGCCGGAAATAACTTTTACCCACCTCGATCGTGACCGTCTGGCCTTTCTTTACAGAAATATGGATCTCGGACTGGTTTGGTAATTCTTTTACGATCTCACTAAACTTTCTCGCCGGGATCGTGATCGCGCCCTCTTCCTGAACTTCCCCCTCCACTTTAACGGATACCCCAATCTCAAGATCCGTGGCGGTGAGTTTAATCTCCTGTTTTTTAGCTTCGAGTAGGATGTGGGAAAGAATGGGTAGGGTGCTTTTGGTGCTGACAGCGTTTTGCACGATCTGGATCCCTTTTAAAAGTCCGTCTTTTGAGGTAATAATTTTCATTTTCAACCCCTCTATTGTTTTTCTGTTTTATAATTTAAAAAGATAGTTGGAGTAGTAGGGGGTTTATTTCTGTGTGTAACCCCTATTTTATTTACTCACCAACACTTACAACACCATAACTTGTGGATAACTGCCCGGTTATCCACAACCCGAAACCTAACCTCATTATTTCTTGATCTCAATCACCAATTTATCCACAAGCGATTTAGACTTCTGATCTTTCTTAAGATCCCTCCTAATCTTGTCGCACGCGTGTAGAACAGTGGTGTGGTCTCTCCCCCCAAAATGTTCCCCGATCTCAGGGAGAGAAAGGCCGGTCATTTCACGCGAGAGGAACATGGCCAGATGCCTCGGGTACACCACATTCTTGGAACGCCGCCGGGCGGACATGTCCGAGGGGCGTATTTCGAAATACTCCGCCACTTTTCGCTGGATCAGGTCCACAGTGATCTTTTTTTGGGTCTCAACGATCAGATCTTTCAGCACCTCATAGGCGACGGTCTCATCC
>JACPXO010000194.1 GCA_016196505.1 Candidatus Omnitrophota bacterium | reverse complement strand
GTGGCCTTCGGTTTTCCCATGGGGCCCTTTACGTTGGTGGACACCATCGGTTTGGATATTTGCCATGACGTGGTGGGTGTTTTGCTTGAAGAGTACGGCCAGCGGATGAGGCCGGCGCGTCTTTGGGAGGAGATCTATCAGCAAAAGAGATACGGCGTGAAAAGTGGATCCGGTTTTTACAATTATGGCGCGGTCCCTTCTGAGGATAAAACGGTCGCGGAGATCCTCGATCGCCTGCGATCGCAGGCCCCCGCCAAAAAATCACTTTTTTCCCCAAATCGCCTGCTCTTATCCATGATCAATGAGGCGGCTCTGTGTCTTCAAGAGAGGGTGGCCTCTCCTTCGGATATTGATATCGCCGTGTTGGCGGGCATCGGGTTTCCCCAGGGGAAACAGGGGCTGCTCCAATACGCGGATTCCTTGGGCATCGACGCGGTTTTGAACGAGCTCACCGCGCTTCACGGCGTTTACGGGGACCGTTTCTTCCCGGCGCCTTTTTTAAAACGCATGGCGCGCGCCGGGTTTTTAGGCAAGAAAACCAAGCGAGGGTTTCTTGAATACCCTTGATCATTCTGGAGGGCCTGCCCATGGCTGACTATCAGTTTCTCAGTTTCACGGTCGAAGAAGCGATCGCAACGATCAAATTGAACCGTCCTCCGGTCAACGCCTTGAGCCGCGATTTTTTGCGTGAGATCGATCAGGCGTTCGACGCGATCGGACAGGACCCCAAGATCAAGGCCGTTGTGATCGCCAGCGCCATCCAAAACGTGTTCATTGCCGGAGTTGACCTCAAGGAAATGGCGGCGATCACGAACCCGGAAGAGGTGATGGGGGTGATCAAGCTCGGACAGGCGGTATTCGACAAGATAGAAAATTCGGATAAACCCGTCATTGCGGCCATCCATGGGGCCTGCGTCGGCGGCGGCCAGGAACTGGCCATGGCCTGCCATATCCGCGTGGCTTCGGACCGGACGCGATTCGCTCAGCCTGAGATCGCGCTTGGGATCATGCCCGGCTTTGGGGGCACCCAGCGTCTGGCGAGGATCGTCGGGGCCAGTCGCGCGGCCGAGCTTCTTCTCACGGGAGATCTTCTGACGCCTCAGGAAGCTTTACGAATAGGTTTGGTGAATCACGTGGTCTCCGACGGGGCTCTTCTGAAAACCGCCAGAGAAATAGCCAAGAAGATCGTGCGTCATGGGATGCCCGCGATCCGCGCGTCTTTGAGGGCTCTTCGGACCGGTTTGGACCTCTCTTTAGCCGACGGGTTAAAGACGGAAGCCGAGGCGTTCAAGACTTTACTTTCTACCCAAGACATGCGTGAAGGGATCCTGGCCTTTTTAGAGAAGCGGCAACCCAAATTCACGGATAGCTGATTTGATCCCCCAGAACCTCGCTCTATTGTTCCGGCAAACGGCGGCCCGTTTTCCGGAAAAGCGCGCGTTTTTCTTTAAAGAAGCCGGCCGTTATCGCTCATGGTCGTGGGCCGAAACGCTTTCTAAGGTCGAGGCCGTCGCCGCGTCCTTGATGCGCCAGGGTTTAAAAGCCGGCGACCGGATCGCTATTCTTTCCGAGAACAGGCCCGAGTGGGCGGTCACGGATCTTGCGGCACAAACGATAGGCGCTGTCACCGTCCCTGTCTACACCTCTCTTGCCCCCGCCGAAATTCGCTACCTGCTTAATGACTCCGGATGTTCTTTGGTAGCGGTATCCAACAAGGCCCTCTTTGAAAAAGTCGCGGAGGTCCAGCGCTCGCTTCCTTCGCTTCGGGCGGTCATCGGATATGACGCTTCCTTGGCTTTGTACAAGGGATCGACCCACATTCCTCTCGCGCTCTTAAAGGACATGGAACGCGAGGGCTCCGGAGGCCGGGACTGGGAGGCGCTCGCGCGGTCTATCCCCGCCGACGCCGTGGCTAGCATTATTTACACTTCAGGGACCACCGGAAATCCCAAAGGGGTGATGCTGACGCACGAAAATTTTATTACCAACGCCCATTTTTCCCGCGAAGCCCTGAAAATGGGGGAGTCCGATCTGCACCTTTCGTTTTTGCCGCTTTCCCACGTTTTCGAAAGACTCGCGGGATATTACCTCATGATCTATATCGGGGCTTCCATCGCTTATGCGGAGAACATGGACACCGTCCCCGAGGATCTGATCCAGGTGAGGCCGACCTTTATCTTGGGGGTGCCGCGTTTTTATGAGAAAGTGCGTGATAAGGTGCTTCAGGCGGTCCACGAAGCCAGCCCTTTAAAAAAAGGGCTTTTTTTCTGGGCTAAAGCCCTGGGGGAAAAGCGCCGGTTGAGCCGGGACCCGGGACGGAAAACCCCGCGCTTGGGATTATTTTTTAAAATCGAGGCCGCGATCGCCGAATGGTTGGTTTACAAGAAATTCAGGGACCGTCTTGGCGGGCGGCTTCGCTTTTGCGTTTCGGGAGGTGCTCCTTTACCCAAGGAGGTGGCCGAGTTTTTTTGCGATCTCAGCGTCATGATCTATGAAGGGTACGGCCTGACGGAGACTTCGCCGGTGATCAGCGCCAACCGCGAAGGGCGCTACAAGTTCGGCACGGTCGGGATCCCGGTGGAGGGAGTGCGCGTCAAGATCACTCCGGAGGGCGAAATCGCCACGAGCGGTCCCTGTGTGATGAAGGGATACTTTAATAAGCCGGAGGAGACCCGCGAGGTCCTCAAGGACGGGTGGTTTTACACCGGGGACTTGGGGCTCATGGATCACGAAGGGTTCCTTAAGATCACAGGGAGAAAAAAGGAGTTGATCGTGACCTCGGGAGGTAAAAAAGTGGCCCCGCGCGCGATCGAAGAGCTTTTGGAAAAAGACCCCTGTATCCTCCGCTGTGTCTTGTTCGGCGAGGGGAAAAAATTTATCACGGCACTCCTGGTCCCGCGCGAGGCAAGGGTCGTTGAATACGCCCGTGCCCAACGGATCGCGTTCCATGATTATAAGGAGCTGCTCGAGAACCCGAAGATCACCGAATGGATGGAGCGAAGAGTGGAGGTCTTGTCCGGGGATCTGGCGAGTTTTGAAAAGATAAAATACTTTGCGCTTCTCGAACACGATTTTTCTCAAGGCGCCGGCGAACTTACCCCGACATTAAAGGTCAAGAGAGAGGTGGTGCTCTCCCGGTACAAAGACAGACTTTTGCCGTTTTACGAAATAGTTACTTAGACAAGGCGGGATCTCGGCCGTGCTCACCGAACATCGCTTTATTTCTTTTGACGAAACCCCTATTTTCACCCGGTGTTACCGGGGAGAGGGAGCGCCCAAAGGGATAGTCCTCCTCATTCACGGGATGGGCGAGCACGGGGGGCGTTACGCGCCATTCGCTGAGTATCTCGAGGGGCTGGGGCTTGAGGTGTGGGTGCCTGACCTGAGGGGTTTTGGGTTAAGCGGCGGAAAAAGGGTGTTTGTCCGGCATTTTTCAGATTTCCACGAAGACCTTAAAGCGCTTCACGGGTGGGTATCCCGTCAAAGAAAAGATCTCCCCATCATCATCGTCGGGCATAGTTTTGGCGGGCTCCTGGCCGCTTCTTATCTCGCCTTGAACGCTTCTTCACAAGGCATTCAGGGAATGGTTTTGAGCTCACCTATTTTTGGGGTGGCTATTCCCGTGCCTGCTTGGCGGCATCTCTTGGGGTTGGCGGCCGCCGGCGTGATTCCGGCGTACTCGCAGCCCACGGGCGTAAAACCAGAGTTTTTAACCCACGATACAGGGGTTTTAAATGAATATAGGAAGGACCCCCTTATTATCCACAGGATCAGCGCGGGGCTTTACCGTGAGCTCCATGTTCTAATGAACCGCCGTGATGAAATCGCCGGAAAGATCAGTTTGCCAAGTTTTGTGCTGCAAGCCGGGGAGGATCTGGTCGTATCGAGGGAAAAAACCGTGCGGTTTTATGAAAAACTGAAAAGCGGCGACAAAAAGCTCAAAATAGCCGAGGGTCTTTATCACGAGATCTTGAATGAAACCGGCAGGCGAGACATCTACTCAGAGATCGGCCGATGGATTTTAGACCATATCAGCCACCGTTAAACTCCACACGCTCACTTGCCATTTTCGGGCTTCTTTTTTTCTTGCTCATTCCCTGGGCGGCCTATGGGGAGATCTGTTATTACCGGTTAAGCGAGCCATTTTTTGGGTTGCCTCTTACGCCGGATGACAGCGGCTCTTTGACTCTGCGCAGTGATGACTACGGGGAAGGGCATTTCGGGGCTTCGAGGAACGGCGGAAGGAGCCATGAAGGGGTGGACTTTAGGGCCGCGGTAGGAGATCCTGTTTGGGCCTCTAAGAGCGGTCGGGTTTCTTTTTCCGGCGTAAAAGGAGGGTATGGAAAATACATTGAGATAAGACACGCCGACGGCCTTTTGTCACGTTACGCGCACCTTTCTGAGTTGGCGCTAAGCCAAGGCCATTGGGCGAAAAAAGGTCAATTAATAGGAAGGGTAGGCAAGACAGGCAATGCGTCGGCTGCCGCGATCATCCCCCATCTTCATTTTGAGATAAAAAAGAATCATGATCCTCTAGACCCCGGTGATTTTTTGGTATCCGGGGGCCCTTCCTCAAAATCTAGCTAGTCATATTATCCGTAAGTACTTCAAATACAATAAGTTATATACTTAAACTTGAATAAGTGAATTTATTCATGTAAACTTATTTTATAAGTTTAATAAGTATAACTATTGATTAAAATTGATTATGAGTGGTTAAAAATGATGATAAATAGGCGTATCCAACGGAACATAATTATGGGTCTGTGGGCTATTTATATGTTAACTAGCCCCGTCTTGGCGCAGTCCATGGAAAACCCCCGACCGGCTAAAGAGCAGGTGTTAAGCTACCAGTTTGCCGATGGAGTCAAAATAAAAGTCCATGCGGATGAGCAAACCTTAAGAAAGAGCGGGGCTGACAGCTATTTTCCCCGCGAGGTTTTGGACGCGGCCGTGCTGGCTTACCAGACGATCAAAGACTTCCTTGGTTTTAGTTCTGACGGTTATTCTTTCGCGAACCCGGACAGGGCCTACGCTTATGACCCCGACAGGACGATAGACATTTTTCTGGGTCGTCCGGCCAATGAAAATGTCTGCCTATTCCATGGGATCAAAAGGTTTTCGTTCGGGGACGCGCCCTGTTTTGATACGCTCAAGCTTTCCGAGAGCGAATACGAAGCGGTGATCTTACTGCCCACCAATTACCGGCAATTCATTAAAGGGTGGGAACGTCTCAATCCCTCGCCCTTGGGGACGAGAAACGTAGAAGTGGATCTGAGAGGCACGTTGATACACGAGATGCTGCACGTCGTTCTTTTTTATTACAACAAGAATATGAATAAAGAATCGCGGCTTGAGACGTCAGAGCTGGGAGACATGGCAACGAAGACAGCCCCTTCCGGCGGCCCCCAGAAAACCGACTGGTACGTAGAAGGCCTAGCCAGGTATTTCGAAACCTTCGCCGGGGCTAAACATGATTTTTATTCTCAAGGGTTCAAACAAACGCTTCCGGATAAGATCCGGTTTTCAAGGGGCGGGTCGAATTATTTTATGCGGTATCCCGACCAGTCTTTCATGGATTTGAGATACGAAAATGCGATCTTTTGGAGATTTATCGACAATCGTTATGGCATGAAAAGCATCGAGCGTTTGAGCCGCGAGCTTAGGAATTCCGGTGAGCCGGCTCTTGAAAAGCGCCTCGAGCGGGTTCTCGGATCGCCGTTCAGTGAGATCTTGAAATCTTTTTCAAAAGCCGCCCTTTCCAAGGATTTTGGATTAAAAGAGGAACAGGTTTACTTGAAGGATATCGCCAGAACCCATCTGGCGTTAAGAGAAGACGGCTTTTATCTCGTGGATGGCTTCGGAGAAGAGCGTCTTTTAGGTGAAGTCTGCGCGACCGACTGGGTAGGGCGGTGGGAAAAGGACGCGGCCCGGCATGGGCAAACGCCCGTGGCCGGAGACAGCACTGAGGAGGCCGATGTTTCGGGATGGGCCTCCGATTTTATCCAGATCGATAGGAAAGCCGTTTCACTGCCTTGGCTGGGCGTAAAGAATGTGAACGGCTCCGCGCCTTTAACGGTTCAAGCATTTCTCGTGACCCGGGGCGGTTTCAGGATCGAAAAGGAAATGAAGGAAATTTTGCCTGGCCGAACAGAGGGCTTGCGGCTTTCTGAGATCGTCGCCGCAGCGGGCTTGAGCGCGGAGGACATCGAAAAGATATACCTTATCGTCACTAATCTTGGCCCACGAGAAACCACCCGCTACGAAATCATCGAAAAATCCAGTATTTCCTTGACTTCCTAAGACCCAATTTTTATAATACAACGATTAACAGGAGGAATGGAATGTCCCATTTGTCGAAAAAGTTCTTTGGGTTGGCGATGTGTGGTTTACTTTCGGTGGCATTGGCCTCTTCGGCCTACGCGGAATCGGAATCTTCGGGAAAAAGTTTGACGGGTTTTCTCAAAAAACTTTTCAACTACCCGGTCAGAGCGACGCAGGAAACCGGGGAGATGACCGCGAATACGCTTGAGAACACCGGGGAAAAGGTGTTGGCTAAGACGGGCGAAGATTTAGCGACGGCCCAGGTTCCTCAGGCGGCGGTTCAGCCGGTCGTAGGGGCTGCGGAGACTATCGGTCAGACCGTGGCTGAAACGGTGCAGATTCCTGTGAAGGCCGCGGAAGAGGAACAGCCCGCAGAGAACAAAGCCGCGTAATCCGAAAGATCTAGATCTTAATTAAGGGGGGTCTGCGAGTGTTTAGGAGTTATCGCAGACCCCTTTTTGTATTCGAGGGTCGTTGGGCTTTGAAGGGAGGATGAATGGGTTTAATGCAGAAGATAGACCAGGATCTCAAGGCCGCCATGGCTGCCAAGGACGCGGTCCGGCTCTCGACTTTGAGATTTTTAAAATCGGCTCTGGCCTACGGAGCGATAGAAAAGAAAGTGGAGATGCTCGGCGACGCCGAGGTCCTGCAGATCATCCGCAAGCAGATCAAACAACACCGGGAATCCATCGATCAGTTCGCCAAAGCCGGCCGCAAAGAGCTTGCGGAGAAAGAACAAAAAGAAACCGTGATCTTGGAATCTTATCTCCCGCCCGCCTTGTCGGATGAGGTGCTTGAAAAGGCCGTGGCTTCGCTCGTGAAAGAGGTCGGGGCCGCTTCAAAAAAAGATTTTGGGAAGGTCATGAAGCTTTCTATGGAAAAATTGGGAGGCCAGGCGGACGCCCAGCGCGTGAGCCAGATCCTCGGGAGAATGCTCCCATGATGCCGATCCGAAAACCTTTTGTGGCTGTGATCGGTGCGGGTCAAGTCGGGGCCACTACCGCGCAGAGGATACTCGAGAAGGGCTTGGCGGACGTGGTGCTTTTCGACGTGGTCGAGGGGCTTCCGCAGGGCAAGGCGCTGGACCTGATGGAAGCGGCGCCGGTCGAGGGCCATGATAGGCATATCGTAGGAACTAACCAGTACCAGGACATCGAAGGGGCCGAGATCGTCGTCGTTACCGCGGGCTTGCCGAGGAAGCCGGGGATGACCCGGGAGGACCTGCTTTCTCTGAACGCCAAGATCATTTCACAGGTGTCGGAAAATATCAAACACCATGCGTCCGAATCCAAGGTGATCATCGTGACCAACCCTTTGGATATCATGACCTACCTTGGGTTTAAAAAAACGGGCTTTCCCGCTTCGCGGGTCATCGGGATGGCTGGCGTCTTGGACGCGGCGCGTATGCGTTATTTTATCGCCGAACGTTTGGGAGGGAATCCCGGTGAGGCGGAGGCGATAGCGCCAACAATAAGATCAGCAAACCCATCGCCATTGACATCACCGGCGGCTGAGACGGAGTAGCCAGAATGATCGTCTGCTGCCACGCCATTAATCGCGAAACCGCCAGTGC
>JACPXO010000190.1 GCA_016196505.1 Candidatus Omnitrophota bacterium | reverse complement strand
TTCGGCGGTTCCGAGATCTCGTCTTTTCTTTTCATCCGGGTTTTGACCATCGGCGCTTTTTCGTTGGCGCTTATGAAATTCTGTTTTTTCCGGGAAAATCTTGTCAGCCCTTCGGATTGGCGGATCATCCGTATCCCTTTCTTTATTTTCCTGGCTTTCATTTTTTATACGTTCGCCCAAACCTGGGGCGGGGTCGAGGCCGTTTGGTTAAAAAAAGGGCTGGGGTCGATCCAACCGTTTTCCACCCAGCGCCAGTCTCTCCAGCTGCTTTATTACACGGCGATTTTTTTGCTCATCCTTGACTTTCTCTCGAGTCGGAACCGGATGCGGCTCCTTGTTTTTTTGATGGGGCTTCAGGTCGCGCTTCTGGTTCTATGGGGCTATGCGCAAAATCTGCCCGGGTTAGAGCGCGTACCTTTACTGGAAAAATTGTACGTTTTTTACTCGAACCCCTCGTTTCCGGCGCCTTTCTCGACCTTTTTAGACTCCAATCATTACGGCTGTTATCTGATGCTTACGATACCCCTTTTTCTTGGGGGGGTCGCGTATTGCTACGAAACGGCCGGGCCCCGGCTTCGTTCGGACCTGTATCTCTTGGAAAACATTTTTTACATCCTGCTGATCCCTTTGATTCTCGCCTCCACTTATTTGGCCGACGCGCGGGCCGCGTTTTTAGCCCAGATTTTTTTCATCGCCGCGTTCGCGTGGCTTGGATTCTCAGGCCGCGGCCGGTTCAAAGCCGTTTTGACCTTGGTGTTTTTAGCCGCCGCGCTATTTTTTCTCATTCGATGGTTTAAGCCCGAGATCTTGGAGCAGACCTTCGGCCAATTGCCGCAAAGCGCATCCCACCGGCTTGAGATTTATCAACTGTTTGCGCAAATGGCCGCGGATTACCCGGTATTTGGAGTGGGCCTGGGAGGTTTTCGATGGCTTGAGCGGATCTATCAGACGATGAACCCGGAAGGGGCTTATTTCCCCCATCCCAACAGCGACCATCTGGAACTTTTGATCGAAGGGGGGTGGGTGGGTTATGCGTTGGCCGTGGGTGCCATAGCCCTCTTGGTTGGTTTGGCTTTGACACACAAAAGGTCCGCCGAGGATTCGCGGTGGTGCCGCGTGGTGAGAGCGGCGTCGCTCGTCGCTGTCTTTGCCATGTTCTTTCTGACGCTTGTCGAGGATTATTTAGAAACCCCGCCCATTGCGATGCTTTTTATTCTTCAACTGGCTCTTTTAGTCAAAAGCGGCACTTGGCAAAGCCAACCCAAAGCCGTGACGCCCGGCAGTTTTTGGGATTCGCCGGCCATGATGTTTGTGAGAATAGGCGGAACGGCGGTTTTTATGGTTGCGGCGATTTTCTTCGTCAAAAGCGCTATCGGGGACTTTATGGTCCAGCGGGTCATTCTTGAGAATAGAAATACGATCAGATATGTGAACCGTTACAGTTACGAAGTGATCCCTCAAGTCAAAAGAAATGTTTCCGAGCTTTTAAGAGCGGCTCGGTTACAGCCGAAAAATCCGAAGGTTTGGGCGCTTTTGGGGGATGCTTATTATGAAGAAGCCCTGAGACAGTTTGGCCCCGCCGGGCGCGAGCTGGAAAACCGCTCGATCCAGGCGTATGAAAGGGCCGTCCGGTTGGCGCCGACCTGGGCCGAGGCGTGGATCTCCTTAGGGGAAGCGAAATTTCTTTCAGGGATGGCCATTGCCGGGATAGAAGATATAGAAAAAGGCGTGGGGTTTGTTCCCACCAACCGCGATTTCCATGTGTATCTCATCATAACATGTCTCAATGCTTCTCAGTACACCCTATCTCCGGCCGCAGCGCGGGTTTTTAAGGACAAGGCAATGACTTGGATGAAAAAAGCCGTGGCGCTGCCTTATCCCTTGACTCCGGACGACATGGATTATCGAAATCCCTCGATCGGTGGAGCCCGTTTGAGTCCGGAAGACAAGGCCCGGATGCTGGCTTTGTATCAGGAAGTTTTTCCTGGGGGGTCAAATCATAAAACGGGGGCGTAAACCGTTCAAAAACTCGACTAGATGCGGGCTTAACTCCTTGACAAAACATTGAGTTATGATAAATTGAATAGATGATTCTACAACAAGATAAGAAAAGATTTTGGTTACTCATTTTTCTTGTTGTGTTCGGTGGAGTAGGGGTCAATCCTAAGAAGTCCTGGGCGGCGGATTTCTTGGACGCGGCCGCTGGGGTCGATCAATCCTTCGCGATCGGCCAGAAGCAAAAGCAATTTGGGCAGGCCTTTCATCAACGCGAGGCGTACGGGCTTCCCAAAGAAGCGGAAGGCCCTGCGGGCGAGTGGCAAATGACGAAAAAAATGATCGTGCGCGCTGCTTATGACGGGAATCTTTTCAGCGAGTACAATGACCCCAAGGAGGATTTTATCCATACGTACACGCCGTCTTTGTCATGGATGCGGCGGGGGGAATTCACTCAGGTTACTTCGAAGCTTGATGCGTCGTATGCGCGGTATGTGACGAACCATAAACAAAGCGGACTGAGCACGAACCACAACCTCAACATGTCCTACAAGAAAAACCGGCTTTCGGCGAGTTTGGTCAACGTTTTCAAACCGCGCAGTAAATTCGCGGTCGGCGACCGCGGTGAACTGAGGTCTCCGGGCAAAGAACAGGTTTTGACATGGACGGACAACGCGACGGCGACGCTCGTTTACAAAATTTCCCCAAAAACCAAAGCGAGTTTTAAATTCGACTATAGTCTGTTCTTCTTTCCGGTGGCCGGAAACTCCGTCGCCACCAATGCCCAAAGTACGCAAACCTACTCCTGGGGCCCCAAATTCACCTATGCGCTTACGCCGAAACTGGATGTGTACACCGCTTATGAATGGGAGGAAGTCAATTATTTCCAGGGTGGCAATACCCCTTCCGGGTCGGAAAAGGTTTCTCTCGGCGCCGACGGGAAACTCACGCCCAAGACGGGCTTAAGCGTGGATCTGGCTTATGCCAACCGCGAATACCGGGACAAGACAAGGCCCGGCGTGGATGGGTTGTATTTAAAAACGGGTATTTCACGAAAACTTTCCGGCAAGTTAACAAGCAGTTTTTCCTATACGACCGATGTGGCCGAAGATTTTAACACTCAAGCCGGCCAGGAGGGGCAGTCGAGCAGCGACACTTACCAGGCGAGTATCACCTGGGCGATATCCCCGCGTTTAAGCTTGGACGGATCGACGAGCTATCTCATCCGGTCTAAAAAGGGTATCATTGAGATGGCCGACCTCGAGAACGCGACCCTGAAACACCAGCGCGAACAGGAAGACACCGTTTTTGAGTGCGGGACCAGTCTCACGTGGACGCCGAGGTCCTACATGAACTTTGTGATCGGCTATAAGTTTTTGAATAAAAATTCCACCTTTAAAAATTTTGAGTATGACAATCACCGGATCGCCATTACAGGAGAGATGGAATTCTAATGTTTTTAAAGCCAAGGTTTTTTAGCGTGTTCTTCTTAGTGTTTCTTTTGGGCATCGGTGTTCTGACTGTGGCTTGGGGAGAAGAAAAACCGGGTCTCGTCAGTAACCCTCAGCCGGAAGAAGGGTACACTCTTCGGCCTGGGGATAAGCTCAGCGTCAAAGTGTTTCGTGAGCCGGATCTCACCGGTGTTTTTGTCGTGGACGGGTCTGGGACGCTCAACTATCCTTTGTTGGGGGATGTTCGCACCGAGGGTATGACCCTTGGCGCGTTGAGAAATTATTTAGTGGAAAATCTTGGAAAAAATTTTCTAGTCAACCCCCAGATCGAAGTGACGCTGGAAGAAGGGATGAGCAAGACAGTTTCAGTGCTGGGTCAAGTGTCAAAACCCGGCAATTATGATCTGGAGCCGGGCATGACCTTGATCCAACTGATCTCGGAGGCCGGAGGATTCACGCCGATAGCCAATCCGGGCGGAGTGCGCATCGTCCGTTATTCTCCCAAGGAAGACAAAGCGGTCTCGATGTCCGTGAATGTGGGCAGTATCATGGATGGTAACGCCAAAGACGTTCCGCTCGAACCCAAAGATCTGGTGGTCGTTCCGGAATCTTTCTTTTAACTATAGGAACTTTTTATGCCCTTGGATGAAACCGTCAGTCCGGATTTTGTCGAGGAAAATCCTCAAAAATCGGATTATTTTGAGATATTTCGCCTGGTTTTCGGGCATATCCGCCTGATCGCGGGGATCACTTTTCTTGGCCTGGTCTGTTTTTCCGTTTATTACCTCCTCATGCCGGATCTTTATACGGCGAGCGCCAAGATCGTCATTGAAAGATCCGAAAGCCAACAGCCAAAATCCCCTCAGGAGATCCTGATCCCTCTTTTCCGCGGTGAGGAGGACTATTACGGCACTCAGATCGAGGTTTTGACCAGCAGAAAGACTAAAGAGGCGGCTATGAAGGAACTGGGTTTGAGTCCACTCTTGCGCTATTCTGTGCGCGCCAGCCATATGAAGGACTCCCGCGTCATCGCGCTGTCCGTCACGCACCCCGATCCGGAGTTGGCCGCGCGCATCGCCAACGCCTACGTGGACATCTTTGTCCGTGAAAACTCAAGTGAAAACCTTTTTATCTCCAAACAGATCCTCCAACTTATCCCCGAAACCACCGAACTCAGTGGAGCGGAAACGCAGGGCGACTTGTCCTCGCAGGGTTTTAACCGCGAACAATTTGTGGGGTCTCTCCCGAGCGTGACGGCCGACGTTGTGATAAGAAAGCTTAATGACAGCAAGCTTCAGGTTGAAGGTGAGCTCAGCGAACTTTCGCAACGGTATAAACCCGAACACCCCACAATCAAACAGTTGACCGAGCGTTTGGGTTACATCGACCAAGAAATCAAGGAGCGCACGCAAAAGATCATCAGCAATCTCAGGGCGAATTTGGAAGGGAAGATCAATATCACCAATGTCAAGATTCTGGAAGAGGCCATCCCTCCGCGCAGGCCTTCGAAACCCAACCGGCCGCTCGGTATTTTTATGGGGACCTTGGCCACTTTTCTAAGCTCCTCGTTCCTCGTGTTTCTGATGGAGTATACGAGTCAAAAAATTAAGAGCGAGGAAGATGTCCAACAATTTCTAAACATCCCTTTTCTCGGGTATATCCCGGAAACTAAGGAACTCGTGGTTGATAAGGGGGAAGGGGATCGCCCGCCAAAGTCAAAGTTTTCGTCGCTGGTGGAGGCGTTGAACAAGAACTCCATTTTGGCCGATTCTGTCGCGAGCGTCCGGACGCACATTCTTTTTTCCATGCCCTATGAACGATCTAAGCGCATCATGCTCACCAGTTCTATTCCGGATGAGGGAAAATCCACCGTAGCGGTGCTTTTGGCCCTGTCTCTCACGGGTCTCGGACGAAAGATACTCCTGATCGACGCGGATCTTAGAAAACCCTTTCTTCACCGGTACCTGGGCATGGAAAACCTGAAAGGGTTATCGGATTATTTGGTCGGATCCGCCTCGCTTAAGGAGATCGTTCGTTCCGTTAACGGGAGCGATTTGAAAGTGATCGCGGGCGGTACGATCTCGCCGAATCCCTCGGAACTTTTGTCCTCCGAGCGCTTTCGGGACCTGCTGGACGAAATGTCCAAATCTTTCGACCGGATCGTGATCGACGTTCCTCCGGTGTTGTATATTCCGGACGGTCTCGTGGTGGCCAAGCACGTTCACAGCGGTATTTTGGTCTGCGGTTCGGGCATGCTTGACGGAAAGATCGCCAAAACCATCAAGGAAAAGTTTGAAGCCATCGGGCACGCACTGATCGGGGTCGTCATTAACCGCGCCAATTACGAGCAGGAGGGCTACCGTTACCGCTACTACAAGCGGTACAAGAAGTATTACGGCGATGAAGGGAAAGACGCTGGTCCCGACGGGTCTCTGGCGGCGTCATGGGAGCGTATGAGCCGCGCTTGGAAGAAAAGCGAACTTGGGATGCGCTACGGCTCATTTCTAAAAAAGTTTCGATGAAGCGTGCGCTCATCACCGGGATCACCGGTCAAGATGGTTCCTACCTTACCG
>JACPXO010000197.1 GCA_016196505.1 Candidatus Omnitrophota bacterium | reverse complement strand
GAGATGGTCATGCCCGGAGATTCGGTGTCCATCACCGCCGAGCTCATCACCCCGATCGCCATGGAGAAGGAACTTCGCTTCGCCGTCCGTGAGGGAGGCCGCACGGTCGGGGCCGGCGTCATTTCGGAGATATTGGGGTAATCATGGCTACCGTCGGTACGCAAAAGATCAGGATCCGCCTCAAGGCCTACGACCATCGCGTGTTGGATCAGTCCGCCCTTGAGATCGTGGACACGGCCAAGCGTACCGGAGCGAAGGTTTCCGGGCCTATTCCACTGCCGACGGACTGCGAACTTTATACGGTCAACCGTTCGCCGGTCATTGACAAAAAATCGCGGGAACAGTTTTTCATCAAGACTCACAAGCGGCTTTTGGATATTTTAAATCCTACGGCCAAAACCATCGACGCCTTGAGGAAGCTGGATCTGCCGGCGGGCGTGGATGTCGAGATTAAATGAGCGCGCGAGTGTCTGAGTCGAACTACTTAAGGAAATTATGCTAGCCCTCTTAGGCAAAAAATTGGGGATGACGCAGTACATTAATAAGGAAGGGGCGCTTATTCCGGCGACCGTGCTCACCGCGGGTCCGTGCCTGGTCACGGACGTGAAAACCGCCGAGAAGCACGGTTACAAGGCGGTTCAGCTGGGTTTCGGGGACGTGAAAGAAAAACATGTCAGCAATCCCCTGAAGGGCCAGTTTACCAAGAAAAAACTCGCCCTCAAGCGCTGGTTGAAAGAGATCAAGCTGACCCCCGACGAGAATTATGAGCTTGGGCAAGAGATCAAGGCCGGTGTTTTTAAACAAGGGGACCTCGTGGATATTCAAGGGACATCTATTGGCAAAGGGTTCGCGGGCGGAATGAAGCGCTGGCACTGGCGCGGCGGTCCCGGCGGCCATGGCTCGATGTTTCACCGCCGTATCGGCTCGGCTGGGGCGAGCTCGTTTCCCTCAAGGACTTGGCCGGGGCAGACGATGCCCGGCCATTTAGGAAACGTCAAGAAAACCGTGCAAAACCTCGAAGTTTTGAAGGTGGACGCGGAAAAAAATTTGATCTTAGTCAAGGGCTCTGTGCCGGGAAGCCCTAACGGGTTGCTTTTTATACGCCGGTCGCTGAAAATGCCCGGCGGTGTGAAGCCCAAAGTTGTCGCAAAGAAATCAGATAAGAAAGACCCGCTTAAAGCGAGCAAGCAGGCGGCGGCAGGCGGCGGCGCGAAGGCCAAGAAGAAATAAAGGGATAGAAAAACTATCATGCCCGAAAGACGTAAGAAGAAAAAATTAAAAAAGCGCTGCTCCACTCGCGAGGGCCAAGAAAAAGGCCGTCGAGGCCAAGGGCAAAAAGCCCGCGCGCGTCAAAAAAGTGGAACGTCCGGCGAAACCCAGAACCGAGGGAGCCAAGGACCACAGTTTGTCCGTCTATGACATGAACGGCAAAACGCTTGAGACGGTGAAGATAGACCCTTTGCTCCAGGAGGCCGTCAACACGCATGTTGTTTACCAGGCCGTTCTGAAATATCAGGCCGGCGAGCGGGAAGGCACGGCCTCGACGAAAGAAAGAGGCCAGGTGAGCGGCGGCGGTAAAAAACCCTGGAAACAGAAGGGGACCGGCCAAGCCAGACACGGTTCAAGGCGTTCGCCGATATGGCGCGGCGGCGGCACCACCTTTGGTCCTATGCCGAGAGACTATTCGTACTCGATCTCTCCCCGGATCAGAACCAGCGCTGTCCTGCAGGGGATGAGGGACAAGGCGGCGAGTCACAAACTCGTTTTGGTCGACCGGTTGGAGTTTGACTCGCCGAAAACCAAAGCGGTGTCCGGCTTTTTGAACCGTTTAAAGCTGGAAAAACCCCTGTTGCTGGTGGAAAAGAAGACTGAGAACCTGTGTTTGGCTTCCCGAAATATTCCGGGGGTCACCGTCAAAACGGCGGCCGAAGTCAACGCCTTGGACGTGGTGTCTCATAAAGAATGCGTGATGACCAAAGCCGCCTACTCGGGGCTGCTCAAGCGGCTCAAGCCATGACAGACGCGCGCGTGATCATTCAGGCACTTTTAAGAACGGAAAAGGGCGCGTTGCAAGAGTCCCAGAACAAATATTTCTTTTCGGTGATGAAAGACGCGAACAAGATCCAGATCCGGCAGGCGGTGGAAGAGATCTACAAAGTCAAAGTGAAAGGCGTGAACACCGAGATCATGAACGGGAAGCTTAAAAGAGTGCGCACGAAGCTCGGCAAAACACCGGATTGGAAAAAAGCCATCGTGACGTTAAAAGACGGCCAAAAGATAGAAAGTCAGGGATAACATGGGACTCAAAACTTTCAGACCTTACACCCAGACGCTTCGCTGGACGGCGATCTCTGACTTTTCGGAACTTTCTCCGAGGCACAAGAAACCGGAAAAGTCACTGGTCGAGACGCTCAAGAAATCCGGCGGGAGAAATGCCCATGGGTGCATGACCTCGCGCCGCCGCGGGGGCGGGCATAAACAAAAATACCGTCTCATTGATTTTAAGCGGGACAAGCGCGGCGTGCCGGCGCAGGTGATCTCGATCGAGTATGACCCGAACCGCACGGCGAGGATCGCGCTGGTTGAGTATGAGGATAAAGAGCGGCGGTATATCCTGGCGCCCGTAGGCCTGACCGTGAGCATGAGGGTATCCAGCGGCCCCGGGTCCGAGATACAACCGGGCAACGCGCTTCCTTTGCGTGAGATCCCTCTCGGAACCCAAGTTCATAACGTGGAGTTTCATCCGAACCGCGGAGGCCAGATGGTCCGTTCGGCGGGCGGCTACGCGATCTTGATGGCCAAGGAAGGGGAATATGCCCACTTGCGCATGCCGTCGGGAGAGGTGCGTTTGATCCCGATCGGCTGTTATGCCACCGTGGGTCAGGTCGGCAATCTTGATCACGAAAATATTTCTCTCGGCAAAGCGGGCCGGAGCCGGTGGATGGGAAGGCGTCCCGCGTCACGGGCGCTCGCGAAAAACCCCGTGGATCATCCGATGGGCGGCGGCGAAGGAAAATCTTCGGGCGGCCGGCAACCGACCTCCCGCAGCGGAGTTTTGGCCAAGGGCTTTAAGACGCGCAAGAAGAAAAAACCAAGTTCAAAATACATTGTTTCGGGGAGACCTCGATGAGCCGTTCCGTCGCGAAAGGCCCTTTTGTAGAGGAAAAATTGTTGAAGAAAGTACAACTCATGCAGAAATCGCGCGACCGCAAGCCGATCAAGACCTGGTCCCGGCGTTCGACGGTAACCCCTGATTTCGTGGGGCTCACGATGATGATACACAACGGCAAGAATTTTCTGCCGGTTTTTATCACTGAAAACATGGTCGGGCATAAACTCGGTGAGTTTTCGTTGACACGCACGTTCAGGAAGCATGGCGGGATCACCAAGATGACCGCCGAGCTAACCTAAGGGAAGCGCCGATGACCCCACCACCTCATTTTGAGGCGGTAAGGATGGGAGAAGTTTTATGAAGAATGTGAACCGATTGACGATAAACCGCCTCGACGCGCTCTGCGCGTCGGTGCGACGCACAAATGAGGTGGTGGGGTGATCGCGAAAGCCAGCGTAAAATTTGTGAGGATCTCACCCCGGAAGGTCCGGTATGTGATCGACCGGATCCGCCGGAAAAGCGTGTGGGAGGCCCAGGGCATCCTGAACGGGTCGCCGCGCCGCGCCGCCGACATCGTCAGGAAACTCTTGAACCAGGCCGTCGACGCCGCCGAAAAGAACTCACAGGTCAAGTCCGACGCGCTTTTTATTTCGAGCGTCATGGCGGACGGTGGACCCATGATGAAGCGCTTCCGCGCCGCGAGCATGGGCCGCGGGATGGAGATCCATAAGCGGACGAGCCACATCTATCTTGAGCTCGACAGCAAAACGCCGCTTCCCGTATCGAAGAAAGAAAAACCGGCGGCCCCGCAGGCCAAAAGCGCCCCCAAGAAGGCCGCCTCAAAGAAATTGGTAGGAGCCAAGTAAAATGGGCCAAAAAGTTCATCCGGTCGGGTTCCGGCTCGGGATCGTAAAGACATGGGATTCGTTGTGGTACGCCAACAAGAGGGATTTTTCAAAATTCCTTCATGAGGACAAAAAGATCCGTGAGCACGTGAAAAAGACCTTTAACCAGGCGGCGATCGCCAAGGTGACGATCGAGCGCGCGAGCGAAAAGATCCGCGTGAACATTCATACCGCAAGACCCGGTGTCATCATCGGCCGGAAAGGGGCGGATATCGACCGTCTGCGCGAGGATCTGCAGGGCATGACAAAAAATAAGGAAGTGCACATCAATATCCGCGAGATCAAGAACCCGGCCATCGAGGCCCAGCTCATCGCGGAAAATATCGCGCTGCAGCTCGAGAAGCGGATCGCCTTTCGCCGCGCCATGAAAAAGGCCATTCAACAGGCGATGGACAGCGGCGGTAAAGGGATCAAGATCCAGACCAAGGGGCGTTTGGCGGGTTCCGAGATCGCGCGCGCCGAGGGCTACCTGGAAGGCAAAGTGCCTCTTCACACCTTAAGGGCGGATATCGACTACGGTTTCGCCGAGTCACTGACGACATACGGCAAGATCGGCGTGAAGGTCATCGTGTATAAAGGTGAAATTTTGCGAAAAGTCAGTGTCAGGCCGGAGAAAAAAGAAGAGACGTTGATCGCTCCGGCGGAGGTTTCCCATGCTCCTGATGCCTAAGCGCGTCAAATACCGGAAAGCCCAGCGCGGCCGCCGTAAAGGCGCGGCCCAGCGGGGGAACACCTTGAGCTTTGGCGAGTATGGTCTCCAAGTGCTGGAGAACGGCTGGTTGGAAAATAAGCAGATCGAGGCCGCGCGCGTCGCGATCGCCCGCAGTGTTCAGCAGGGCAAGGTCTTTATACGCGCTTTCCCCGACAAGCCGGTCACCAAAAAACCCGCCGAAACCCGCATGGGAAAAGGCAAGGGAGCGGTGGAGTTCTGGGTGGCCGTCGTGAAACGGGGGAAGATCTTGTTCGAGGTCGAAGGGATGCCCGAAGCGCTGGCCAAAGAATCGATGCGGCTTGCGGCCTCGAAGATCTCGCTTCGTACGCGGTTCATTTCCCGCAAAGGGACCCAGGCATGAAAAAGGCCAAGGCGAGAGATTTAAGAAGCTTAAGTTTGGATGAGATCCGGCAGAAAAAAAGCGCCCTTTATAAGGAATTATTCGACATGCGTCAGAAAAAGATCACGGGCCAGGTGGAAAAGCCCCATCTTTTCAAGCAAAACCGCCGGCAGTTGGCGCAGCTTGCGACCCTCGAGGGAGAGAAACAAAATGGTTGAGTCCCCGACAAAGAAAAAAGGTTCCAAAGAGCGCGTAGGCGTCGTCATCAGCAACAAGATGCAGAAGACCATCGTGGTCCAGATCAAGCGCCGCGCGCTTCACCGGGTCTACGGCAAGGTCATCGAGAAGGCCAAAAAATTCAAAGTGCACGACGAAAAAAACGAAGCCAAGGTGGGCGACACGGTGAGGATCGTGGAAACACGGCCTTTATCGAAAGAAAAGCGGTGGCGGCTGGTCCAGATCATCGGCCATGGGCAGGTCAAGGTGGCCGATGAGATCAAGGATGTTCTGGCCGAAAGCGTGCCGCCCGCGCCGCCGGTGAAAGAGGCCGTAAGAGAGTAAACGATGATTCGCATGCGGACGATCCTGGAAGTGGCGGACAATACGGGCGCTAAGAAAGCGTCCTGTATCGGAGTGATAGGCCGTTCGGGCCGGTTGGTCGCGGAAGTCGGCGACATCATCAGCGCGAACATCAAAGAGGCCTCCGCCGACGCGACGATCAAGGCGGGCGAGGTGGTCAAAGGGGTGGTGGTGCGGACGACCAACAAGATCCGGCGCCCGGACGGCACGTCCCTGCGTTTTGACACGAACGCCCTTGTGATCATCGACGCGCAAAAAAATCCGAGAGGAACACGCATCTTCGGGCCTGTCCCGAGAGAGCTTCGCGACAAAGGTTTTATGAAGATCATTTCTCTGGCTCCGGAGGTTATTTAAAGATGAGTCTCAGGGTTCGGAAGGGCGACAAGGTGGTGATCCTGGCGGGTAAGGACAAGGGAAAATCCGGGAAGGTGCTTCACGTTTTCCCCAGGAAGAACCGCGCTCTGGTCCAAGGCATCAATATGGTGAAAAAACACGCCAGAAAAAGCCAGCAGAACCCTCAAGGGGCCATTCTTTCTCAGGAAGCGCTCATCCACGTTTCAAATCTTGGGCTGGTGTGCCCGGTGTCGGGCAAGCCCACACGGATCAAAACAGCCGTGGCGGGGGACGGTTCCAAAGAGCGTCTTTCTTCAAAAAATAAGGCATTGATCACCGCATGACCCAAGCGTATACGCCAGCATTCCAGGATCTCTATCGCAAGCAGATCATCCCGCAGATGATGAAGAAGTTCGGTTACAAGAACGCGCTTCAGGTGCCGCGGCTTGAGAAGATCTGCGTGAACATGGGCGTTGGGAAAGGGGCCGAGGACATTAAGATCGCGGAGACCGCTCAACAGGAGTTGTCGCTCATCACGGGCCAGCGCGCGGTGATCACGAGAGCTAAAAAGGCCATTTCAAACTTTAAGATCAGGGAAAATTCGCCGGTCGG
>JACPXO010000196.1 GCA_016196505.1 Candidatus Omnitrophota bacterium | reverse complement strand
TTTGACGCAATGACGGACTACTTACAGGAGGCCTGACCGAATGAAGAAGGAAAACCTTGAACTCAGGGTGGGTGTTTTCGTCTTTATCGCGCTCGCGACTTTAGCCATGATGGTCTATAAAACGGGCGATTTTTACTTGAAGCCGGGTTATCAGGTCCGATTTCTCTTCGCTTACATCAGCGGCATCGAGAGCGGATCCCCGGTGCGTTTAGCGGGCGTCCCGGTCGGAGAGGTGACGGCCATCCATGCCGTGCGAAGCGCCGAGGGTGCCACCCAAGTGGAGGTCGAAGCCAGGATAGACCGCGGCGCCATGATCGAGGAGGACGCCGAGGTCAAGATCAACAGTTTGGGCCTTTTGGGGGAGAAGTACATCGAGATCCTTCCGGGTTCCAGCGGCAACAAAGTGCTCAGCGAAGGAAGCACCATTGTCGGACAGGTCCCCGTCGGGATGGAACAGGTGACGCAAAGCGGCCAGCGGCTTATTCAGAAGTTGGAGAATACGGCCGACAGCATCAACCGCGTGGTCGGAGATCCCGAGTTTCAAGCGTCCGCCAAAGGGACTTTCGTGAATGCGGAAAAGGTTTCCGCCAACCTTTACCAGGCCAGCGATGACCTGAAAGAAGCGGCGAAGTCCGCGAGGATCATTTTGGCCAAAGTAAAAGACGGTCAGGGGACCCTCGGGCGGCTTTTCATGGATGACACGATAGCCAAGGATTTTGAGGCGTTCGTGAAAGACGTCAAGGCACATCCCTGGAAATTGTTTAAACGGGATTAAAGAAAAGAGCGCGCGATGACTTTTGGGTTTATCCGGGTTTTATTCGTTCTCATCTGCACGGTGGTGGGTTTTCAGCTCGGCAGCGCTTTTCAGGGGTTCGGGGGCCTGGACGCCATGATCGGGGCTCTTGTCGGCGCGGCCGTTGCCGCTTCGATCATCGGCCTGGAAAACGTGATAGGCAAGGTATCCCTGCGCGGGCTTTCGGCCGCGGTGTTCGGCCTCCTTTTCGCCCTGATCGTTTCGAAGTTCTTGAGCGGGGCGATCGACCTGGTCCCTCAGCTGGACGTCACGGCCGCCGCCACGTTAAAACTCGTGCTGGTGCTGATCCTCTCGTATCTGGGGATGGTTTTCGCCATGCGTGGTCGCGACGAATTCAACCTCATCATTCCCTACGTCAAGTTTGACCGGCAGGACCAGAGGGACGACGTGCTGATCCTGGATACCAGCGTCATCATTGACGGAAGGGTGCTGGACGTTTGTCAGACAAAATTTTTGGAAGGACGGTTCATCGTGCCCCGTTTTGTGTTGAAAGAGTTACAGCAGGTCGCGGATTCCCAGGACTCGCTCAAGCGGAACCGCGGGCGCCGGGGGCTGGATATTTTAAATAAGCTGAGAAAGAACCCGCATATCAGCGTGAAGATCCACGAGGAAGATTTTTCCGATATCCATTCCGTCGATGAGAAGCTCGTGAAACTGGCCAAAGTGTTGAGCGGCAAGATCCTGACGAACGATTTCAATTTGAACAAAGTGGCGGAGTTCCAGGGCGTGACGATCCTGAACGTGAACGAGCTGGCCAACGCCCTGCGTCCGGTGGTTCTGCCGGGGGAGACGCTCGAAGTCAAGCTGATCAAAGAGGGAAAAGAGTACGACCAGGCGATCGGGTACCTTGATGACGGCACGATGGTGGTGGTGGACCATGCCAAGCGCCATCTGGGCGGCGAAAAACGCGTCGTGGTGAGCTCTGTGCTGCAGACGGCCGCCGGCCGGATGATATTCGCCAAGCTCGAATCCGATAAGACGAATGCCAAGTAAGCCGGCAGAGACGGTGGCGGCGGTGATCCCCTCCGCCGGCCGCGGGGCGCGGCTTCGGTCGAAATGTCCAAAACCCCTGGTTCTTGTGGCCGGTCTGCCTTTATTTATCCATACGGTCCTTAGCATCAAGAAGGCGTTTCCTTTTAGGGAAATTCTTGTGGCGGTACACCCTTTATCGAGGGCCCGGGCGGCGGCGTGGCTCAAGCGCTTGAGATTGTCTCAGGTGCGTCTTGTGAACGGCGGGAGAACGCGCGCGGCCTCCGTACGCAATGCGGTGAAAAGCGTTTCCGACCGCTGCGAATGGGTGTTGATCCACGATGCCGCGCGTCCGCTGGTGGATCGGACGCTCGTCCGGCGTCTCTTGAACGCCGCGCGTCCGAGCGGGGCGGCCCTATGCGCTGTGCCGGTCACGGCTACGGTGAAACGTGTCGACCTCCGGCAAAAGATCGTCGTGAAGACGGAGGACAGATCGGTTTTATTTTTGGCCCAAACCCCCCAGGTTTTTAAACGGTCTCTTCTCTTGGCGCGTTACCGCCGCTTGGGGGATCGGGCGCTCGAACGCACGGATGAAGCAGCGCTTTTTGACGGGACCGGCTTAAAAGTCAAAGTGGTCGACGGGTCTGAAAAAAATCTGAAAGTGACCACGCCCCATGACCTGGAACTGCTTGGCCATTATTTAGTGAAACCTCAGTAATGAAAGGTCGGTAACATGCGCGTCGGGATCGGTTATGATATTCACGCCCTGAAGCCGGGCCGCCGTTTTATTTTGGGAGGCATCACCATCCCTTTTCCCAAAGGCCCCCTGGGGCACTCGGACGGGGATGTGCTTTTTCACGCGATCGTGGACGCGGCGCTCGGCGCCTTGGGCGAGGGGGATATCGGCGACCACTTCCCGGACAGCGACCCGAAATACCGGAACGCCGCGAGCGCCCTGTTCGTTAAAAAGGTGTGTGAGAAGATAAAACGCCGGCGTCTGAAAATAGCCCATATTGACACGACAGTGATTGCTCAGAAACCGCGCCTCGGCGGGTTCAAGCCGGCGATCCGGAAAAGTGTGGCGCGCGCGTTTTCCGTGTCTTTGTCTCAAGTGAACATAAAAGCCAAGACGCATGAGGGCTTGGATGCCCTGGGAAAAAACAGGGCGGTGGCGTGCCTGGCTGTGGTGAGTTTGAAAGGGCTTCGAGGATGAATTGGCTTCAAACGCTCTTGGGGGTTTTGTTCGTATTTTTAGCCGCCAAGGTTTTTGTCTACCGGTTGTTTTTTAAAGGGGAGATC
>JACPXO010000029.1 GCA_016196505.1 Candidatus Omnitrophota bacterium | reverse complement strand
GGGCTGAGAAGACCCGGTGAGCGTATCCAAAAGCGCGCCGCCGATGATATTGGTCCCGGCGCCGATCAAAGCGCCTTTTCCGGCCTTACCGCCGGAAGCGCTGGCCGCGATGGCGCCGGTGCCGGCACCCAAAAGCCCTTGTTTCAGAATTTTTTTAGTGGGGTCTTCCTGGGTGCGGGGGGCATAAACCACCGGCTGAGGCGGTTCCACATAAGCGCCCTGTGCCTGTACCGGATAACCAGCTTGGGAATACTGCGGTGCCTGCTGGACGTACTGCACTTGCTGGGGCTGGTATTGAGGCTGTTGGGAGGGGGTCGTGATCGTATCGAGCAACGCCCCTCCGATAACATTCGTGCCCGCGCCTATCAGAGCGCCTTGGCCGGCCTTGCCGCCTGAGGCGCCCGCTGCGATAGCGCCGGTACCGGCGCCCAAAAGCCCTTGTTTCAAGACCTTTTTGTTGTAATCTTCACTACTGCCGCTCGAAGAATAATCCTGCCCGGCCGCTTCTGACAGCGTCCAGGTAAGCATCATCAGCGCCGCCATTCCCATAAAAACCAGACCCTTAAAGCTTTTCATCGCTTGCTCCTTCATTAATAATCACAGGAAAACCGTTACCTTTTATCTTTCCCCTAAAAAATCTCAGTTTAAGTATACCACAAACCCACTTTGAATTAAATCACCCTCTCGAACTCCGGGACGCTCTTTTTCCAGACTGGAACGCCGCAAAATCGGTCCCCTTCCGGGCAGATCGGCCGCGTCCCCGCCAGGTTCCTCAACCCGCAGGGCGGCAGCAGATACTTGCCTAGCCCCGGGAAAAGACGGCTCACCTGAGTGACTTCATCCCGGCACATGCTCCAGATCTCCTCCTGGGCGGTGTAGCAAAGCCGTTTCGTCCACTTGTGATGGTGATTTAGGAGGTCTCCCGACTCAAAAAACCGGATGGGAAACGCGTTGGGTAAAAGGTACATCGCGTACTCTTCCTCGACTCCCTCGTGGACGAGGGCCGCGATACCCTTCCAGACAGCGGTCATGGTTTGCGAGTAAAAATCCATGGCCTCCTCGGACGCCCGGACAAGGGCAGGCACGACGTAGTCGGGGCGATCCGGCACAAAATGGCGGTGAAGCACCGGCCTCGACGCCGGCGTCATACGGTGGCGCTGGTCCTGCGAATCCGCGGTGTGGCTCAATTTCTTCTGAAAAGTAAAGTGAGGATGCGCCATTGTTCTTGTCAGTTTTCCGAGAGTGGTGATATTGAGCGATTCCGAAAAGTAACGGTTTTTGGCGGGGTTGAGGACAAGGTCAAGGGCCTCCTCGTCGGAGAGCCGGCTTTCCGGGAGGCCCAAAACGCCACGAACGCTTTGAGCCATGCACTTTTGTCCGTTCGCTTTGTAGTCCACGAGTTTCGAGGTAAGACCCCCGAGCGAATCGTCGAATTCTTTTAAAAAAGCCCGGCGGCTCGGGATATCTTCGGACAGGGACCGGGCTAAAAAAAACTCATACTCAGGAGTAGCTTCCAAAGGGATGGGGTCTTCTATGTTCTTGAAAAACAACGGGTCAACCGCGTTCACCTGCTCCACCATCTTTCCGACCACGACGCGCTGCTCGAACGGCGTGTCGAACTGCTTGACGAGCTTGTGGTAACGATGAAGTGTCAGGCCGCTCACGGTGTGATAGAGATGCGCGTGCGTGGCGACAGGCAGCACGTAACGCGCCACCTCCTGCCCGCGTTTCTGAAGCGCCGACTTCCATTTTTTGAGTTCAGGGTCGCGGTTAGGGAAAATCTTCGCATACTGTGCGCGCACTGTCGGTTCTAAGATCCGGATCAGCTTTTCATACGCCTCCATTTGAAGCCGGATGGTTGCCACATAAATTTCATAAGCGGCTTCCTCAAGCGGCGGCACGGTAAAGTTCTCCGCGGAGACGTGCACATAACGTTGTGAAACTTGTTCTGAATTATAAAACGGATGACTGTGAAGAAATGACCAGATGAACTGGCGCGAAACCTTGTCGAGGATGAACTGGAACGTGGCGTGCTGGATCGTGGTGTGGTGACCGGCTTTGTAAATCGATTCGGCGATGCGGTCGCGAAGTGCGCGGGATTTGTCGTCCTTATGAACCTCGTCGGAAGTCACCACGCGCGGGGAATAACACGTGCGCGCGGTCGCGACCGCGTTGTCGAAAGGATGCTTGAAATAGTTCTCAAGCTTGACCACGGGTTCCGGAGAGAGGGACAACGTTCTCATCAGTGAAAACTTACCTGTGTGTGGTCTGTTCAGAAAAAAGGTTCAGATGCAAGGCGCGCACTAGCGACCGCGGAGGCGTATGTTCCGTATACGCCGCACAAGGGAGCGACGTGCGCAACGCCGCAGATGAGCCTTTTTTCTGAACAGACTATGCGGCGCACTCGCCTTTGCCCATCTCAACTTTGAAAAGCTTGCCGGGATCGCCCAGGTCTTCATACATCTTGGGGTCTTGTTCAAAAGATGGGATCGTCGTGAAAGGCGCGACGAGTTGCTTGAGCTTCTCCGCGCCCGCGCGGGCCGCCCACGCCACAAAATCTTCCCCGTCCTCACGCTCCTTTTTATAGGCCTCCAAGATCGCCCGCGTGGCTTCCGGGGTGCGCCGGGCCGGAATCTGAGCGATGCGCTTGCCGAACACGGCGACGCCGTTCTTGGCCGTATACCCGCCGATAAGGAGCTGGTAATGAGGCACGGATCTCTCGCCCACGTTCTTTGAGGCGCCGTGAAAACCGATGTTCCCCACGTGGTGATGCCCGCAGGAATTGGTGCAACCGGAGATCTTGATCGTGATGTTTTTAAGCGCCGGATCGCTCCCCAGGCCGTTACTAAAAAGTTTCCCTATCTCCGCGGCCAGGCCTTTCGAATGCGTGATCGCGATCTGACAGGTGTCGGCGCCCGGGCAGCGCGTGATGTCCGTGATCTCATTGGCGCCTTTAAGATGAAGCCCGGTCTGGCTAAGGTGTGAGTACAGGGCCTTCAGCGAGTCCTTGGGGATCCAATAGAGCAGGATGTTCTGAAAAATGGTCGTTCGCAGGCGTCCGCCGCAGAAAGTCCTGGCGATCTTCGCCAAGCTCTTCATCTGTTGAGGGTTGATGTCGCCCAACGGGCAGCGCACGTGCGCGGCGAAATACCCTTTCTGCTTTTGTTCAAAGGTATTGGACTTGAGCCACTCCTCAAAACCGGGCAAAACCCCCGGCGCATCCACGGGCGGCTTGGCCTTCAGCGCCGGAGCGGTTTCTCCTTCATAACGCAACTTCCAGAACGCTTCTTTGCCGGAACCGGTCGCGACCACCTGGCGGCGCTCGGTCAAAAACTCCTGGCGGAACGTTTCTATCCCCCACTTGGCCACCAGGTACTTGATGCGCGCGCGGTTTTTGTCCTTGCGCTCGCCGTTGCGGTCAAAGAGCCGGATCACCGCCTCCGCCGTCGGCAAATAAAGGTCGAGCGGACAAAATTCCTCCAAAAGCTGAGCCGGAAAAGGCGTGCTGCCAAGGCCGCCGCCGACATAGACGGAAAAACCCTTCACTTCTTTGCCGTTCACCACCTGCTTTCGTGCCACAAACCCAAGGTCATGGATCCCGACCTTGGCGTAATCCTCC
>JACPXO010000195.1 GCA_016196505.1 Candidatus Omnitrophota bacterium | reverse complement strand
TTCGAATCCTATTGCTATACGGCGTTTTTCGCTTCGCAAAAAACGGAGAGAGGAGGATTCGAACCTCCGAACCCTTGCGGGTTATCCGCTTTCGAGGCGGACGCTTTCGGCCACTCAGCCATCTCTCCCACGAACCAAAAACTCGGTCATAACGTCGTTTATTTTATACCATAACCTCTCTGTTTTGGTAAGAACCAACGCAACCCAAACCGCTATGGTATAATCCTCCGCATGTCCGGCCACTTGGCTCAAGGGATCCGCTGGGATTTATCGGATCTCTACACCTCCATTCAGGACCCTAAGATCGCTTCGGATCTCAAAGAAGCTGAAGTAATGGCTTTGGATCTCGAATCCCGGTACAAACCCCGTTTCGAAAAAGCCGACGGCTCGCTTTCGTCCTGGATGCCGGTGTTTCTTAAAGATTATAAAACCCTCGTGACGCTCATGACACGCCTCGGCGTTTTCGCGCACCTGTCTTTCGCCGCGGAGACCCATGACCCGGCGCTCGGGGCTTTCTTGCAGAAGATCCAGGTTGCCCTGACCGACATTCAGACGCATCTTTTATTCTTCGAAGTCCGCTGGAACAAACTCGATAAAACGCTGGCCGAACAATGCCTTGCCGACCCCGCCTTGAGCGCCGACCGCCATTTTCTTGAGAAACTGAGATGTTATACGGACCATACTTTGAGCGAAGGCGAGGAAAAAATAATGGCCGTGAAAGCCAACACGAGCTCTCAGGCCTTTGCGCGCCTCTTTGATGAGGTGGTGAACCGGATCCCCTTCTTTATCGAGCAGAACGGAAAGAAAACCAAGAAAACCGAAGGGGAAATCCTCGCGCTCCTTCACTCTCCCGAAAGACTTTTGAGAAAAACAGCTTCGGAAAGTCTTGCTGAGGGTTTAAAAAACAACACACACCTCTTAACCTACATTTTCAACATGATCCTGGCCGACCATCGCGACTCGCTTAAGCTCAGGCACTTCAAGCACCCCATGGATGCCATGAACTTATCCAACGAGATAGACCTTGAGAGCGTGAGGGACCTCATCGCGGCGGTCAAAGAGGCCTATCCCCTCGCGGCCCGGTATTACCGGTTAAAACGGGGGCTTCTCGGTTTGGATAAACTTTACGACTATGACCGTTACGCCGCCCTGCCGGGCAAGGAGGAAGCCCTTGATTTCAAGAAATGCCGCGACATCATCCTGGCCGGCTACTACGGGTTTTCCGGCGAAGCCGGAAAAATAGCGGAACGGTTTTTCACCGAGCGATGGATCGACGCGGAGGTCCGGGAGGGCAAGCAAGGCGGAGGATTTTGCTGTCAGACCACTCCCGATCTCCACCCTTATATCCTCGTCAACTACACGGGCACCGTGCGTGACGTCATGACCGTCGCTCACGAGCTCGGCCACGGGCTTCATCAGGTCCTTTCACAAAAAGCGGGTATCCTCGAGTCGAGCGCGCCGCTCACGATGGCGGAGACCGCGTCCGTGTTCGGTGAAATGCTCATATTTGATCAATTATTCGACAACGAAAAAGATCCCGGGAACCGCTTGGCGCTTCTCTGCGGAAAGATCGATGACAACTTTTCCACCGTGTTCCGGCAGGTTGCGATGACGGACTTTGAACTGTCGGCCCACGAGAGCGGGTTGAAAGAAGGGGAGCTTTCAAGCGAAGTTATCAGCGACCTATGGATGCGCGCCAACGCCGCCATGTACGGGGACAGCGTGACACTCACGGAAAACTACCGCCACGGCTGGAAGTACATCCCGCATTTTATCCATTCCCCTTTCTACTGCTACGCCTACGCGTTCGCCCAGCTTTTCGTCCTATCGCTCTACGCGGAATACAGGAAAAACAAAACCGCTTTCGTCCCCCGCTACCTGGAAATGCTGTCGCTTGGAGGATCAAAAAAACCCGGAGAGATCGCCGCCGTGGGCGGAATCGATATCCATCGCCCCGGCTTCTGGAGATCAGGCCTTCAGTTCTTGGAGGAAATGGTGGCGCGCGCGGAAACGCTGGCCAGTAAAGAGTAGATCCAAAGCAGGTGGATGTAAAAACACCCCAAGGCCAGACAGAGCCATGGGTCCCCGACGGCCGCGAGTACCCACAAAAGAAGTGACGGGTCCCCGTCCCGACTCAAAACATCAAGCCATTTTGAAACGAAATTACTTGATTGAAAGGGTTTTTCATCGGCCCAAGAGTTCAGCCCCTTTCTCTGACGGATCACCCTCAAAAAATTGATGAGAGAACCCGCGCCCGCCAGCCAAGCCACCGCGAAAACCCCGGGGGTCGCCCCGCGGTTCACCGCCCCTAACGCCAACCCCGTCCACAGCGCGAGATCGACCGCCAGGTCAGCCGTGAAGTCATACCACATCCCAAACCGGCTTCGCAGGTCTTTTCTTCGGGCTAGCTCCCCGTCGCAATCATCGAAAACAATGGCCGCGTGCATGAAAAACGCCCCTAAAAGCATCGCGGGCCTAGTCCCATAAGACATAAAATACGCGGCGATGAACCCGGAAATAAGGGCCAGCGTCGTCACATGGTTCGGACGCAGAGGCGTTTTTACAAAATAACCCGTCAGGACCGAAGAAATTCTACGATTGAAACTAAAGAGGGAGCTTGCATCCATAGGGAATGAAGTTACTCTATCAAAACAGAACAGCCCGTGCCATTTCTTTTTTAATCCCCTATCTGCTATAATTCCCCGACGTATGCACTGGTCCTACGAACACATCCAAAACGCGCGGAGTTTTTCACGACACCTTTACGGCCAGGGTTTTAACTTCTTCTCGGGCGTCCCCTGCTCGCTTTTGGGTGCCTTGATCGAAAACCTCGCTCAAAAAAAACCGTCGCTTTATGTCCCGGCCACGCGCGAAGACGCCGCGATCGGGATGGCGAGCGGCGCGTATCTGGCCGGAAAACAACCCGCGGTCCTCATGCAAAATTCAGGGCTGGGTTATTCCCTCAACGTTCTGACTTCGCTCAATCTCATCTACAAGATCCCGGTGCTTTGCCTCATCACCTACCGGGGATTGGGGCCCGACGCTCCGGAGCACTGGGTGATGGGAAAGTCCTGCGTGGCGCTCTTAAAGGAGATTGGCATCGAAAGCGCGGCTCCCAAAAAAGAAGGCCTTGCCGGCGCCCTGCTTAAGGCGAAAGAAACGCTTGCCCGGAAAAAAGAGCCCTTCGCCATTTTCATTAAACGGGGGATTTTCGGATCATGACCTCCGGAGAAGCCGTGAAGATCATTTACTCACACATAAAAAAAGAGCCTGTGGTCCTGGCCACCGGCTACCTCTGCCGCGCCGCGCAGGCCGTCGGAGACCGCCCCGAAAATTTCTATATGATCGGTTCTATGGGTATGGCCTCGCCGATCGCGCTCGGGATCGCGCTGTCAAAACCCAGGATCAAGATCCTCGCGCTGGACGGCGACGGGGCCGTGCTTATGAACCTGGGGACCCTGCCCGTCATAGGCGCGCTTAAGCCCGCGAATTTTTTTCACCTCGTGATCGACAATGAAAGTTACGAGTCCACCGGCGGACAGCCGTCGTACACCGCGATCGTCGCCCTCGAAAAGATCGCCTTAGCCAGCGGCTACCGCACCGCCAAACGCGTCACGAGCCCTGGGGCCCTGCGGTCGGCGATCAAAAAACTCCTGTCCCAAACCAAGGGTCCGGCATTTCTGCTCGTCAAAACCAAAGAGGGCCCGGGGTGTCCCCCGCCGCGGATCCAAGCGGATCCGGCAGAGATCACACGACGATTTTCAGAAAGTCTGGGAAAATAAAATGGCGCCGCGAAACCGTTGGGTGCTTCTGAACCCGGGCCCTGTGAACGTCACGGAGCCCGTACGAAAGGCGCTTCTCAAACCCGATCTCTGCCATCGCGAGAGCGAGTTCTCCAAAGTCCTTTCAGCCACCAGGCAAAAACTGCTTAAAACTTTCGGCATTGAAAAATCCCACTCCGCGGCGCTTCTCACCGGCTCCGGCACGCTTGCCGTCGAGGCCATGCTTTGTTCCTACGGAAGCGGAGGCAATAAAGTGCTGGTTCTGTCAAACGGCGTTTATGGGGACCGGCTTGAGGCGATATTAAAAGCCCATCGGATCCCCCACGCGGTCCTTAAAAGTCCTTTGGGAAAATTCCCCGACATGGCCTTGATAGAAAAAATGGCGCGCCGGGATCCTAAGATCCGGGCGATAGCCATGGTGCACCATGAAACTTCGACCGGCATGCTGAATCCTCTTGAAGGCGTCGCCCGTATCGCCAAAAAGAGCGGCAAACATCTCTTGGTCGACGCGGTGAGTTCCCTGGGAGCCGAAAAGATAGACTTTCGGCGATGGACTATTGATCTCTGCGCGGGTTCATCCGGCAAATGCCTCCATGGATTCCCCGGCCTTTCCTTTGTGTTAGTCTCAAAACGAGGGCGGGACACGCTAAAAAATAACCGAAAACCTTCTTCGGTTTACATGGACTTGGCCGCTATCCTCAAAGCCGAGGACGCCTCGAACCCTCCTTTCACGCCCGCCGTTCAGCTCTTCTACGCGCTCGAGGAGGCCTTAGACGAATTGCACCGCGAGGGCCTTTCACAACGCCTGAAAAATTACGCCTTGAAAAGCGGCTTTCTGGAAAAGGAATTCTCAAGGGTGGGTCTTGAATTCGTCGTGGAGAAACCGTTCCGCTCCCACGTCTTGACCGCGTTACGGCTTCCCGCCGGGCTTTCCTACCGGAAATTGCACGATGAATTAAAAAAAGACCGTTTCGTCATCTATGAAGGCCAGTCTTCGTTAAAAGGCCGTATTTTCCGCGTAGCCAATCTCGGAGATGTCCGCCTCAAAGACCTTAAAGGTTTTACCGGCTGTCTCGAGAGAGTTTTGGCTCTCTCCCGGCCGGCATCCCCGCGCCCCAAGGCGATAGTGTTGGCTGCGGGAGTCGGCAAGCGCCTTTACCGGCTCACAAAAAAACGGCCTAAATGCCTCATTCCTTTAAATGCATCCGGGGAGAATTTACTGAGACGTTATTTTGAGAGCTTCAGAAAATTGGGCATCAAGAACGTGGTGATCGTCTGCGGTTATAGAAAAGCGATGATAAAAAAGGAATGCGCCCGGTGGGCCGGCGGGGTCAACGTTCGTTTCATCGAGAATCATGATTTCCGAAAAGGCAGCGTTCTCTCACTGGCCAAAGCCGCCGCGGAGCTTGACCAGGACCTCCTCGTCATGGACGCTGACGTTTATTTTCCAACAGAGGCCCTGGAACGGCTTTTGGCCTCGCGAAAACCAAGCGCCTTCCTTCTCGATCGCCGCTCGAAAAGTTCAGGAGAAGAAATGATGCTGCAGGCCCGGAACGGCCGCTTGGTCTCGATCGCCAAGACCCTTGATCCGGCATTGAAATCGGTGGGAGAAGCGACGGGGATCGTGAAACTCCGGAAAAAAGACGCCCTGAGACTAAAGCGCATCCTTGAAAGATTCGTCCGCGAAGGAAAAACCGGGGTGGAGTACGAAGAAAGTCTTGCCTGTCTCCTAAAAGACGGAAATATCGGCTATGAAACGATGAACGGTTTTTTTTGGACGG
>JACPXO010000189.1 GCA_016196505.1 Candidatus Omnitrophota bacterium | reverse complement strand
TGGCGTGCCGGCAGATATTTACACGGAGGGAATACTTGAAAAACTACGCGGTCTACCTTTTCAAGTTTTCGTTCATGGTGGCGATCTTGTTCGCTTTGAGGCGCCTGTGGCCCACGGCGGAGCGGTCTCTCGCGCAAACGATAGGACAGTGTCTGATCTTCGGGGCCCTCTACGCGCCGTTCTTATGGAAACTGAACAAAGACCTGGGAGTGTTCGCGACGCTCAAGAAAAAATTCATGGACCGGCTCATGCCTGAAGATAATACGGGAACATGAACTATGGCTAAAGAAATTTTGTGCACACTGGGACCCGCTTCCATGAACGAGAGGACGATCACGCGCTTGACCGCCTTGGGGGTGGCGCTTTTCCGGCTGAACCTCTCTCACACGAAGCTCCAGGACGTGGCCCCGCTCATCGAAAAGGTGCGGGCGCTCACGGCGGTGCCCCTTTGCCTGGACACGGAGGGCGCTCAGATCCGCACCGGAAATTTTGTTTCGGGATCGGTGGAGGTCAAGGAGAACGGTTTGATCTATGCCCACCGTCAGCCGGTGCCCGGCGACGCCTCGCATTTTAATTTTTACCCGATGGAGATCATCGATGAAATGGTGCCGGGCGACCTCATCGCCATCGATTTCAACGAGGTGCTGGTCCAGGTGACCGGGAAGGATGCAAAGAAGCTCGAAATGCGCGTCCTTCAAGGGGGAAAGATAGGGCGCAATAAAGCAGTCACGGTGAAACGCGATATCGATCTGCCTGCGCTCACGGAAAAGGACGTGAAGGCGCTCGAGATCGGCAAGACGATGGGCATCCGCCACGCGGCGCTGTCCTTCGCCAATCGCGCCTCGGATGTCGACGAGCTCCGGCGGCATGCGGCGCCGGGAACCTTCGTCATTTCCAAGATCGAATGCCGGAACGGGCTCTTGAATCTAGACGCGATCGCCGCCCGGTCAGACGCGCTCTTGATCGACCGGGGCGATCTATCGCGTCAGGAACCGATCGAGCGCATTCCTTTTTTGCAGAAAAAGATCATCCGCCACGCCAAGAAAGCCGGCAAAAAGGTTTACGTCGCCACGAATCTCTTGGAATCCATGGTGACCTCGCCGAATCCTACGCGCGCCGAGGTGAACGACGTGATCAATACGCTCGCCGACGGGGCAGACGGCCTGGTCTTGGCCGCCGAGACGGCGATCGGCCAGGATCCAATCGGCTGCGCTCATATGATCGCTAAACTGATCCATGAATACGAGAATTGTTCGGCCGATGACAGGCCCTATTGTCCGCAGGACGCGAAGTCTTTTTTGGTGGCGCCGCATGGCGGGCGGCTCGTGAACCGGGAAAACACCGTTGACTTTTCAAGGGTAGGCCGGTGTCCGCGTGTTGCCGTCGAAAAATCGATTTTGATGGATTGCGAGCAAATAGCCCTCGGCACTTATTCGCCTTTGACCGGTTTTATGGGTAAAGAGACATTGGCCTCAGTTCTCTCGCGTCATCGTTTGCCCGATGGGACGGCCTGGACCATGCCCATTCTTTGGCAGGTCCCGGAAAGTTTGGCTAAAAAGACATCCAAAGGAGAACGGCTGGCTTTGACCGATGAGTCCGGCGTCGTTCACGCCCTGGTGGAGATGTCCGAGGTGTATCGGCTGGATATTCCGGAAGTTTCAAAGGCCTGGTTCGGCACTAGCTCCGGCGAACATCCCGGGGTGGAAGCGTTTCAGCGAGGGGGCCCTTGGGTGATCGCGGGTTCCGTGGACCTTATTCAAAGGCGCAGAGTTCCCTACGGACAGTATCAGTGGACGCCCGCTCAGAGCCGGCTTATTTTTGAACATAAAGGGTGGAGCCAGGTCGTCGGGTTCCATACACGGAACGTCATTCACCGGGCCCACGAATATATTCAGCTCAAAGCGCTCGAGCGCACGCACGCCGATGGGTTATACATCAGTCCGATCATCGGTTCGGAACGTCGCGGGGACTTTCTGCCCGAATGGGTGATCCGCAGTTATCAGGCGATGATGGATTTTAGTTTTTATCCGCCCGGCCGTGTCTTGGTCGGATGTCTAGCCACTTACCCGCGTTTTTCGGGACCACGCGAAGCCGTGTTCACGGCCCTTTGCCGAAAAAATATGGGCTGCAGTCATTTTATCGTGGGCAGGAATCACAGCGGGGTAGGGGATTTTTACGACGACCGCGAGTACCGGAAACTTTTCGATTCCTTGAATGATCTGGGGATGACCCCGGTGTTTTTCGACCAGGTCGGGTACGACGCGGATAAAAAAGTTTACGAAAGCGCCGGCGGCCCTGGGAGCGCGCACCAAATGATCAGCGGCACGCAGGTGCGGGCCGCGTTCAAGGAAAACAGGCCTTTGCCCGATTGGTTCATGCGCGAGGAGATCCAAAATTTACTGCGTTCCGAACGGGCGGCGGGGGGGTCTTTATTCTGCGAATGACCTCGAGGGCGCTCATTTTTTGGTTCACGGGACTTTCCGGATCCGGCAAGACGACAGCGGCCGAGCGGGCGAAGACGCTTTTGGAAAAAGAGGCCCGGCGGGTTCTGATCCTGGATGGGGACGATATCAGGAAACGCCTGCATTCGGACCTGGGTTTTGGCCGGGGCGAGATCAAGGAAAATAACGCGCGCATCGCGGGGCTATGTGACAGCGAGAGAGCGCGCTATGACGTAATCCTGGTCCCGATCATTTCGCCTTACGCGGAGTCTCGGCGGGAGGCGCGCCGCCGGCTCGAGCCGGGTTTTTACGAGATCTATTTTGACGCGGACCTCGAAACCGTGATGCGCCGCGACGTGAAAGGGCTTTACGTAAAGGCCAGGCGCAATGAATTGCGAGATCTCATCGGGTATTCTCCCGGCGCAGTCTATGAATGTCCGGAAAAGCCGGACCTCATCATCGCTTCGGGCCGGGAAAGCGCGGAGCGATCCGCCCGGGCGCTCGTTCTGTTCATTGGGGAGCAATTGAGAAATATCGGGGGAGACTCAAACGCATGACGACCATTGATGATCTGAGAAAAGAACTTCAAAGGCCGAGACGGCATAAGGATACTTGGTACGGAAAATACGTGATGCGGCGTTTGTCGATCTATATCACCGCTTTCCTTGCGCAATTCCCCGTATCTCCGTTTTGGGTCAATTTTGTCTCTATTCTTTCAGGGCTTTTGGGGGCCTGGCTCTTGTCGCGGCAGGAGTGGCTGTGGGGGATTCTTTTCGTGAACGGTTGGTACCTATTGGACCATGTGGACGGTGAATTGGCGAGATTCCGTAAAGTATTCTACGCCACGGGACTTTACTTTGATTCCATGGCCAACGTGATCGTGATCCCGGCGGCCTTTGCGGGCTTGGGGGTAGGCTTAAAAAGCGCGACAGGCGCCGAG
>JACPXO010000188.1 GCA_016196505.1 Candidatus Omnitrophota bacterium | reverse complement strand
GCCTGCCTGCCGGCAGGCAGGCGTGTCTCGCTAAAGAAGCACTCCTTGGGCCGGAGAGGACAGTGTGTCTAGACGGATAGTGGGGCGAGGACTTTCGGAAAACGCGGTGGAGGTGCTGGCTGATTTCTTTCTTAAAGGCGGGGTCGTCCAGTCCTGTGTTGAGCTTCAAATTCTCGTAGACATAAACGCCGATCAGCTCGTTTTTCCAGTCGAAGAGCTCAAATTTCACCGGCAGTCCAGTCTCCGAGTCAAAAAGGGTGATAATGCGGTAAGCAAAATAGAAAGCGCTCTTCTCGGTGTTCACAAAAGTCACTTCGACTTTCTCGCCCAAGAACGTCCCTTCGCGCACCGTGCCGTGGGACACGATGTGAAGTTTCTCTTCCCGAAAACCGCGCAACACCGCTTTCGTAAAATCAAAAAGAAACGTCCCTATCCCCACGTCCTCAATGTTGTAAGACGCGCTTCCTTTCCGGATCCACGGGCTCCCCGGGTCCAGATAGATCACCGGCAGAAGCCCCACCCCAAGCCCCGGTTTGTGAACGGCCAGCCGGCCGCGGTTCTCCCCTCTGCCATAAACCACCTGGAGGCCTTTTTTATCGGTGTTGAGCCATTTCATGAAAACTTTGAACGGCTTTTCGAATTTCAGGAATATTTTTTCGGTCTCTCCGAGCCCCGAGCCGGACTTTTCCCGCTTATAAAAAACCGCGCGGTAATCACGCATGGATTCGTAGGAATCAAGCGCCTTGTCGAGAAGACCGGCGAGTCTAGCGGGCTCCGGTCCTTGAGGAGACTCACCCTTTAAAAGCACAAGGCCGGAGGCGAGTTCCCGGGTCCCGACCGCGTGAGCCGGTCCGGAAAAACCGCCGAGGGAAAATGCCCACAAAAAAACGAGAAACGCCGTCTTACTTCTCACACGGCACCGATCCCAACGATCTCAAAAACTCTCCCACCTTTTCCTCATAACCCTTCGGTTGGACGAGAACCGCCTGGTTGTGCTTGGCCAAAGGAACCACCCAACAAGAAGTGTTCCCCCGTTGCCCCGCCTTCTGCAAAAACGCCTGGTGGCTTGGGGGGATGTAATCATCGTCCGCGCCATGGATGAGAAGCAAGGGGACGTGCGGCTTTTTTAAAAGGGTTTCCACATCGACGAACCGCTTCCCGGATTTAACTTGAGCGTACCAAAATCCCAAGTGGGTGAACCCATTGACGAGAACCCGGGGATGGTTGTCCCCGAAGAGATTCGGACGAACGAGGATCGGGGCCCATTTTCGGATATAGTCCCTGAAAATTTCCTTCATGGAAAAAAGCCCGTCAGCCACGACGGCTTTCACCGTGGGGTCCAAAAAAGACGCGGCGAAGGCAACGTCGGCACCGTTGGAGACTCCGAACAAAACCACACGGATGTCCGGACGTATCGCTTTTCTCGCCCATCGGATCACGGTGAGGAGTTTCTCCACGTGCCCGGAAACCGGCCATTGGGACAAAGCGTTCTTGCCGGGGCCGGCGGGGGTAAGCTCGAGATCCACGCTCAAGAGGTGAAAGCCCATCCCAGGCAGGAAATGGGCGTATTTTTCCCAGGACTCTTTCGAAGCGCCCGACTCGTGGCAGAAAATAACGATCTCGGCCGATCCTTTTTTTTCGACCCAAAGCGCTTCGATCTCCCGGTCGCTTGAGTCGAGAATCGCTCTCTTCTCCCCGACGGATGGCTGAAGCGGTTCCGGTTCAGGGTCATACACGAGGCCCAAAAAAATATTGGCTATCATCCGCGTGTATTTGAATCCCGAATAAAGAAAATACGCGGCCACCAGAAAAAGAGGCAGGACCCACAAGAAACGGATCGTCACGAGAGTCCCTTTCGCCGATTTTTTCGCATCCATTCCATGCCTCTGGCTCCCCAAATGCTGATCTCGAATAAGAGCACAAGCGGCAACGCCAAGATAAGCTGGCCGAACATGTCCGGCGTCGGCGTGAGAATCGCGGCGGCGATGAAAATAAGGACGATCACGTGGCGCCGATAACGGCTGAGTTTTCCGGAGCTTAAAATCCCCAAGCCGGCGAGCGCTAAAAGCATCACCGGAAAATTGAACGCGACACCGAAAGCCAAAAGCATCCCCCTTAAGAAAGCGATATAGTGCTCGATCGAGATCATCGGCTTTAAAACCTCGGACTGCATGCCGACCACCAAAAATTGGAGCGACACAGGGACCACTAGAAAGAACGCGAAGGCCACCCCGGCCAGAAAAAGGAACGACGCGGTCCCGATGAGCGCGATCACCATCCGCTTTTCCTTTTCAAACAGCGCCGGGGACAAGAATTGCCAGAGCTGGTACAACCACACCGGCGACGCGGCAAGCACCCCGGTCAAAAGCGCCACTTCCAATTTGACCGCAAAAGCGCCAGTCGGGGAGAAAAAATACACATGGCCCATCTCGTTCTTCAGGGGCACCGTGAGGACTTTAAGGAGGGCGTCCGAGAAAAAAAATCCGGCGGTGGTGGCGATGCCCACGGCCGCCAAAGCGATCATGAGCCGCTTTCTCAACTCTTCCAGATGCTGGGTGAACGTGAGCGCTGTTTCTCTAATCATAGCAACGAGTTAACTTTCCCTAATTCAGGCCCCATAACGTCGGCCATTATATCACAAAGCCGCTGATCCCCTCGGCCCAAAGAGGGTACTTCTTTCAGCGAGACACGCCTGCCGGCAGGCAGGCTCGCTCTCGTCAAGGTCTCGCTTGAAAGAAGTACCCCTTTTTGGCCTCGGAGATCTAATCCCGGAGACAAAGCTTTGTTCTCCGAAGGGACTTTTGTCGCGGCAGTTGGACTCTTCGCCAAGTCGCACCGGGAGACGGCAAAAGGGAAAACTGT
>JACPXO010000198.1 GCA_016196505.1 Candidatus Omnitrophota bacterium | reverse complement strand
GGAGTATTTCTTGAGCGCCTCTTTGTCGACGCGCGGGCGGTAGTAGAAACCCTCGAGGTAGCCGATGGTCACCAGTTCCATCAGGTTCCGGTAACCCGCCTCGTTCTCGCATAAAAGCACTAAAGGATAAGAAGCGCCGGGAAGGCCGTGCGTGGCGCGCTCAAAGCGGCTTTGCGGCGCGACGTAGACTTCGGCGCCGATGATGGGCTTGACGCCGGTCTTTTTACAGGCCTGGTAGAACTCGATGGCGCCGAAAAGGTTCCCGTTGTCGGTGATCGCCAGGGCCGGCATGCCGAGCTCCTTGGCCAGGCGCGCGAGCCCCTCGACAGGGCACACCGCGTCCAACAAACTGTACTGAGAGTGGACGTGGAGATGGACAAAGCTCATGAACTATTCCCATTCAATGGTGGCAGGAGGTTTGGAGCTTACGTCGTAGACGACGCGGTTGACACCCTTCACTTCGTTGATGATCCGGTTGGATATTTTACCGAGCACTTCTTTGGGCATGTCGAACCAATCGGCGGTCATGCCGTCCACGCTCGTGACCGCCCGGAGGGCCACGACGTTTTCGTACGTGCGCTCATCCCCCATCACCCCGACGCTTTTGACGGGCAAAAGCACCGCAAAGGCCTGCCAAATCTTGTCGTACAACCCCGCGTCCCGGATGGTCTGGATGAAGCGCGCGTCGGCTTCGCGCAATATGCGCAATCGCTCTTCGGTGACCTCGCCGACGATCCGCACCGCAAGGCCCGGCCCCGGGAACGGGTGCCGGCCGACGAGGGTTTCGGGAAGCCCGAGCGCCCGGCCCAAGCGCCTGGTCTCGTCTTTGAAAAGCTCCTTCAAGGGCTCGACCAGCTGTAATTTCATTTTTTCAGGCAGTCCCCCGACATTATGGTGGGACTTGATGACCGCGGTGGGACCCCCGAAAGCCGACCGGCTTTCGATCACGTCCGGATAAAGCGTCCCTTGAGCCAGGAATTTCGCGTTCTTTATTTTCTTGGCCTCGCGTTCGAACGCGTAAATGAACTCGTGACCGATGATCTTCCTTTTCCGCTCGGGATCGGTGACGCCCTTTAATTTTTTCAGGAAAATTTTCTCCGCGTGCACAATATGAAGATCGGTTTTCAGGCGCCGGCGGAACATTTGACGCACCTCTTCTTCCTCATTTTTTCTCAAGAGGCCGTTGTTCACAAAGATACAGCTCAAGCGCCTTCCCAGAGCTCTCGACAGCAAGGCCGCCGCCACGGACGAGTCGACCCCGCCCGAAAGGCCCAGGACCACATGGCCGTTCCCCACGCGGCGGCTCGTCTTTCGCACCGTCTCGCGGATAAAGTTTCTCATCGTCCACGACCGGGAAAAACCGCAGATCGGAAAAAGGAAGTTCCTTAAGATGCGGGCGCCGTACTCGGTGTGGGCCACTTCCGGATGGAACTGAACGCCGTAGATCTTGTCCTGGGTATTTTCATACGCCGCCGTGTGCGTATTTTTCGTATAGGCGGTCTTAAAAAATCCTTTGGGAAAACGCGCTACGTAGTCGCCGTGGCTCATCCATGAGATGGACCTTCTTGGAATCCCCCGGAACAAGCCGCCGGGCCGCCGGCACAAAAAAAGCTCGGCTCGGCCGTACTCCCGCTGGCGGGCGCGGCGCACCTGGCCCCCCAGAAGATGCGTGAGGGCCTGCATGCCGTAGCAGATCCCGAGGATCGGCACGCCCAATTTCAAAAATTCGGGATTGAGTTTCGGAGAATTTTTCTGATAGACGCTCGCGGGACCGCCGGAGAGGATGATCCCCCGGATGTTCTTGGAACGCATTTCTTCGACGGAGATCGAGGGGGGGACGATCTCGCAGAATACCTTGGCTTCACGCACGCGCCGCGCGATGAGCTGATTGTATTGAGAGCCAAAGTCGATGATGAGCAGTGTTTCCATGCGTCACTCAGTAAAACGTCATCGATTTTACGGGTTCAAAACTTTTCCGGTGGATCTCACAGGGACCGTGTTTGCGAAGCGCTTCCAAATGCTCCGGGGTCCCGTAACCTTTATGCTTGGCAAAACCGTACCGGGGATAAAGCTCGTCGTAATACTCCATGAGCCGGTCCCGCGTCACTTTCGCGACCACGGAGGCGCACGCGATCGAGAAAGATCTCGCGTCCCCGTCCACGATCGCGAACTGCTTTAAGGGAAGCCGCGGCGTTTTTAAGCCGTCGACCAGCACGCCGTCGGGGACTACCTTCAGTTTCATCACGGCTTCTTCCATCGCCCGCAGGGTCGCTTGAAAAATGTTGATCGCGTCGATCACCCCGGGGTCCACGACGCCGATGCCGACGACGCACTTTTCCAGGATCTCCCGATACGCGGCGTCGCGCGAGACCGGGGTCATTTTTTTCGAGTCGTCCACGCGGCTTGAAAATGAAAAATCCCTGACGATCACCGCGGAGGCGACCACCGGTCCTGCGAGAGGACCCCTTCCGGCCTCATCCACGCCCGCCAGGGATCTGAATCCCCGATCTAGGAAATGCCTGTCATGTTGGAGTAGAAGAGACCTCTTTTCTTGCTTCGCGCTCTTCTTCAATTCTCCCCTTTTTACCGGTCGATTTTCTGAGATAATAGAGCTTGGCCCGGCGCACTTTGCCCTGCCGGATGACCTCTATCTTCTGAACCGTCGGCGAATGAAGCGGAAAATTCCTTTCGACGCCTTCCCCGAAGGAGATCCTTCGCACGGTGAAACTTTCCCGGATGCTGGAACCGGTTTTGCGCATCACCACCCCTTCGAAGATCTGGGTGCGCGTTTTGTCCCCTTCGTCCACTTTCACGGAAACACGCACGGTGTCGCCGATGTGAAAACGGGGCATATCCTTTTTAAGCTGCTCTTCTTCAAGAGCCCTGACGATCGGATGCATGGCTTTATTCCTACCCTTTCCCTTTCCTGAACTTAAGAAGATCGGGACGCCTTTTTAAAGTGCGCTCCCGGGCTTCCTTTTTTCTCCACGTTTCAATGGCTGGGTGGTTTCCCGACAACAGCACCGAAGGGACTTTGAGCCCTCGATAAACGGCGGGCCTTGTGTATTGCGGGTATTCTAACAGATTTTGGCTGAAAGATTCAAATTCCTTCGAGGCCTCCCGCCCGAGGACCCCGGGGAGCAAACGCACCACGGCTTCCGCCACCACCATCGCGGGAAGCTCTCCCCCGGTCAGAATATAGTCGCCGACGGATACCTCATCGGTCACGAACGTATCCACCACGCGCTGATCCACGCCCTCATAGTGCCCGCACAAAAAGATCAGGTGCTTGGCGCACGATAACTTCTCGGCTTTGTTTTGGGAAAATACCTCTCCTTGAGGCGTGAGGTATATGAACCGCGTGGCCTTGGGCCACCGCGCCTTTTTTTTGGAGACGCGCGGTTTAAAAAGATCCTTGACCGCTTCAAAAACGGGTTCGGGCTTCATGAGCATGCCCGGTCCTCCCCCGAATGGCCTGTCATCACAGGTTCGGTGGCGATCGCGCGCGTATTTTCTCAGATCATACGCCGAAAACCGCACGAGCCCCCGGGCCGCCGCGCGTTTGATCATGGAGTGACCGGCCCACGAATCGAACACGCCCGGAAATAAGGTTAAAAAGTCTATCTTCATCTACTCAACTGACCTTAAACGAGCTTCAATCCGGCTTTTTTAAGGATCGTTCTCACCGTCTCCGTGGGTTTAGCCCCGTTTTTCATCCAATGCTCGACACGGTCGGCCTTGATCTTGACGATCGGGGGCTCT
>JACPXO010000193.1 GCA_016196505.1 Candidatus Omnitrophota bacterium | reverse complement strand
GTCACTGTGCTTGTGGCTGTAGGAGTGGTGGTTTTGGTCGCGGTCCCTGTGCTTGTCGCTGTCGGAGTGGTGGTCTTGGTGCCGGTGCCAGTGCTTGTAGAAGTTGGGGTTTCAGTGGCTGTGGCGGTCGAGGTGCTTGTCCCGGTACGAACGACTGTACTTGTTAATGTTTCAGTTGCCGTAACAGCAAGGGTTCCAGTCCCTGTGGTCGTCTGAGTTTGAGTCCCAGTGGTAACCGTTGTCCCGGTGCCAGTATCTGCGCTGGTTCCTGTCGATGTGTCTGTAGAGGTAGAAGTTGTGGTATCCGTGTCCGTTTCGGTAGCTGTGTTTGTTTCGGTTGACGTGTCCGTCTTCTCCTCAGTTTTTCCCTCTTTCTTCTTTTCTCCGGCTCGAGCGGCCGCTTTCTCTTGAGTCTTTCTTTGCTCTTCAAGGGCTTCTATCCCACTTACAATTTTTTTCAGGCGTTCGGCGATGTTTTCTTCCTTTACATTGTCGGAAAGCGCTATCTCTATCGGAGGGAAAGGATCCGAATAACCGCATTGGTCCATGACCACCACATTGCTCGCAGCGCCGGCCGTGGCGGGAGCACCCCCGAGTCCTTTCACAACGGTGGAGGACACTTCCGTGTCCTTACCATCCACATTGACTAAAGCGGCCGTCCATACCGTACCCTGTTCCACCGCCACAAAAGTTCTCAACGATTCCTTTTTCTGCTGAGTACCCACGTCTTTCAAAGGACTGCTCAAGGGCCCTTGAATGCGGATGGGTTCACTGCCTGATCTGCCCTCAGGAATGGCCTCGACTTGAGCGCCTTTGGCGACGCAGACGATCATCCCTTCGGCAGGAATGCGCAAACCCTCTTTCACGACGCCGGCTTGACGCCGGTTCATATCATAAAAAGTTGCTTTTTGACCTACGCTTGAACGCACGGAAGAAACGACGAAATAACCGGGGGACTTGTCGGAATCTTTGGCGTAGACTATCGAACCCATGCCCCCTAGAAGCATAAAAAAGGAGCACGATAAAAGTATGTGTAAATACGTTAAAATCCAACACCTACCGTTTGTCGGCATACTTACCTTCTACCTCTTCCAGACCGGCTAAACTACCCACTCTATTAACACCCATTAGCCCAGTTAAAATCTACACTGGATAATGATTTTTGTCAATTATTTGTTAGTATTGATAACGTTTTGTAATCTTTATATTAATTCGCTTAACGATTTTTTGTGACGCCGATTCTCGGGCAAAAGCGGCGAATTTTACAACGACTGCAAAAGGGCGAAACCGGAACACAAAGGTTCTGTCCATAGGTCACCAGAAGGTCGTTGAAAACGATCCAGTATCTCTTGGGCAAAATTTTTCTTAAGGCGGCTTCCGTTTCTTCCGGTGTTTTTGTCTTGACCAGGCCCCAACGGTTGGAAATGCGGTGGACATGGGTATCCACGCAGATCCCCGGCTTTCCGTAACCCACCGTGACGACAAGGTTGGCGGTCTTACGGCCTACCCCCTTAAACGTAAGAAGCGTGTCGATGTCGTCGGGGACTTTGCCGTCAAATTGATGGATCAGATCCCGGCAAATACCGAGGATGTTCTTGGCTTTTGTTTTATAAAATCCGACGGGATAAATGGCTTGTTCGATCTCGGAGGGCTTGAGCAAAAGCATTTTCTCCGGGGTGTCCGCGAGGCGAAAAAGCCGGTGGCTGGCTTTTTCGGTCACCGCGTCCTTGGTTCGGAGACTGAGCACCGTCGAAATAAGGATCTTGAACGGCGCGTGGTCCCCCGCAGCGAACGTCCCGACAACGGGTTGTTTCCATTGCCGGACTTCTTTCTTCAACAAAGAAAGCATGCCGGAAAGATGCTTCATTTTTTGGATTGTAACAACGCACCCCGGCGAAGTCAATGACCCGCCGAAGGCCACAAGGATTCTCGGGGGCGTGGACTTTTTGGCGCCTCAATGTTATAGTTGGCTCATGTTTCGATCCTGCTTGGAAATAGGCGCAAGTCTCATTTTCCCTGCCACTTGCGAACTCTGCGAACGTCCGGCCCGCGCGGGAGTGTGCGCGTCGTGCCGGCAAGCGATCCGTCTCATCGAGCCGCCGTTTTGCCCGTCCTGCGGCCGCACGCTTCACGACCCGGACGCCGCGCTTTGCGCCCATTGCCGAGAAGAAACTTTTCACTTCGATCGCGCTTACGCGTGCACCTGGTATGAGGGGCCTGCGAAAGAATTGCTCCACACGTATAAATTCAACGGCCGCAAATTCCTCAAAAATTACTTCGCGGCGCTCCTTGAGGATTTCATGCGTTTGCACCTGGACCCGGCACGATTCGACGGAGTGTTGGCCGTTCCCATTGACCGCGAAAAAAAGAGCGACAGGGGTTTCAACCAATCGGGCTTTTTATCTCAAGCCGTTGCCCGGACGTTCGGGATGAACGAACGCTCATCCTGGCTTCTCCGTACGCAAGCTGGGACACCCCAAGCCAGGTTGACCAAAGCCCGGCGGCGAACCAACGTCCACGGTTCTTTTCACGCCGCCGAAGACAGCCGCTTGGCGGGCGCGAAACTCCTTCTTATCGACGATATCCTCACCACAGGGCACACGGCTTCCGAATGCGCCCGGGTCTTGAAAACCGCGGGTGCAGCGGCCGTGACAACGCTCGCCGTGGCGCGCGGGAGATGACCAGATGAGAATATTAAGGAACCACCTGCTCCTCGAATTTTTCCAACCTTTCTCCTTTTCGCTGCTCATCCTGGCTTTCGTGTTCCTCTTAGGGCGCGGCCTCATTCAAATGACGGACCTTATTTTCAATAAGGACGTGAGTTTCTTTCTGGTCCTGAAACTGCTTTTATTCACCACCCCCTTTGTGTTGACATTTGTCATCCCGATGTCCGTTTTGATCGCGACTTTACTCACGTTCGGCAAACTCTCTTTCGACAACGAGATCATGGCCATCCGCGCCAGCGGGATCAGTGTGGCTAAAACAGTGGTACCCCTCTTCATACTCACCGCGAACCTCTGCCTTTTTTGTTTTCTCTTGTCCGACCAAATCGCGTCCACGACGCACTTCGCGTACCGGAAACTTCTGACGCAGATAGGCATGGACAGCCCTCAGGCGGCCCTGGAAGAGGGGATCTTCATCAAAAAGTTCAAGAATTTCGTCATTTTTATCTATGAGATCGACAAAAATAAGCTCAAAGGGATACGGATCTATCAGCCCCAGGAAGGCCGCCCGACCCGGACCATCATCGCGCAAAAAGGAGAGCTGGTTTCCATCCCCGAACGGAATATCATCAAGCTAAAACTGATTCAGGGCACAAGCGACGAGCCGGATCCCAAAGACCCGTCAAAGCTTTACAAACTTAACTTTAAAACGTATGACCTTCCTCTGAATCTCGCCTCGATCAAGGCCTCGGAGGACCTCGGCAAGAAACCCAAAGACATGGCGATCCGCGAACTGCGCGAGGAGATCAAACGGCTCGGCGAGAAAGGGATCCCGGCGGCCTTTCCCCTGTCGGCGGAGATCCACCACAAGATCGCTCTGGCCTTTTCCAGTCTCGCGTTCCTCTTGATCGGGATCCCTCTGGGGATCACGACGCGCCGGAGCGAGAAGTCGGTGAGTTTCGGGATCAGTCTCGCGCTCATGACGCTGTACTGGGTGCTTTTGATCGGCGGGAAAGCGGTCGCGCAAAAGGGGCTTGTGCCCGCCTGGGCGGCGCTCGAGGTCAGCAATCTCGTGATCGGCGGAGCCGGCGCTTACCTCTTTTTCAAACTGGTGAAAAGCTGATGCGGATCGTCGACCGTTATCTGCTCAGGAACTTTTTAATGCCGCTTCTTTATTGCGTGGCCCTTTTTTTGATCTTGTTCATCATTGTCGACGCCTTCAACAATCTTGACGAATACCTGAAGCACGGCGTTTCCCTAAAGATCGTTCTCTCGTATTATTTTTATAAGATCCCATCGCTCCTAGTACAGGTCGTGCCGGTGTCGGGGTTGGTGGCCACGCTGTACGCGCTTGGCAATTTCAACCGCCACAACGAGCTCATAGCTCTCAAAGCAAGTGGGATCAGCGATCTCCAAATCCTGACCCCGTATCTCTTCACGGGACTCTTAATCAGTTTTTCGATCTTTCTCTTGAGTGAGAAGGTGATCCCCTCCTCGACGCTGACGTCCACCGCTATCATGGAAGGGCTTATCCTTAAAGGAAAAGAAAATCTGGATGAGCGCGCCATTAAGAACGTGGCGCTGCATGGTAAGGAAAACCGGATGATCTACGCGCGGGAGATCGAGCTTAAGAACAAAACGCTTCATGACGTCGTTGTCCTTGAAGACAACCATCACAAGCGTCTTCAGTCAAAGCTCATCGCCAAAAAAGCACACTATGAGCACGGGCGCTGGACTTTTTATGAAGTCATGCGGTACGAGCTGACCCCGCGGGGGGATATGCTGGGAGAGCCCGTTTTCTCTCCGACGCTCACGCTTTTCCTGTCGGAGAAACCGGAGGATTTCATCAAAGAATCCGCGGAGGTGGAATACATGAGTTCCAAAGAGCTCCGGTCGCATATCAACAATCTTAAGAACGCCGGCCAAAAAATGATCCGCCGGCTCAAAGTGGACCTGCACTCCAAGATCGCTTTTTCTTTCGTGACGCTCGTCGTGATCCTCATCGGGGCGCCGCTGGCCGTTCAAACGAAACGCGCCAGCGCCATGGTGGGGATCGGGACGAGCTTGGTGATCATTTTCTGCTATTACGCGATGAACTCGTTCTGCCTGGCTTTAGGCAAGGGGGGATACCTTTCGCCGCCTCTGGCGGCGTGGTTCAGCAATCTTTTTTTCGCTTCTTTGGGGATCTATCTGATCAGAAAGTCATCCTAAAGGGGGGGCGGATCTCAAGTCCCGGTTTCCCAGGCGGAAAGATACCGGACCTGTTCAGGCGTCAACGAATCCACAGCCACATCCATACTGCGAAGTTTCAAGCGCGCGATCTCCCGGTCGATCTCCAAAGGCACCCGGTAGACCTTCTTTTCAAGCGATCCGTGATGATCGCTCACCCACTCGGCTGACAACGCTTGATTGGCAAAACTCATGTCCATGACCATGGCCGGATGACCTTCGGCCGCGCTCAAATTCACAAGGCGCCCGGAAGCGAGAACATAGATCCTCCGTCCGCTCGGCAGCGTAAACTCTTCCACGCAGTCTCTCACGCCACGGACCTTTTTGGCGATTCTTTTCAAACTCTCGATATCGAGTTCCACGTCAAAGTGGCCGGAGTTCGCGACGATCGCGCGGTCCCGCATGCGCACGAAATGCTCCCGGCGGATCACGTGGGTGTTGCCGGTGACGGTGATATAAACCTGGCCGTGTTTTACGGCCTCCTCCATGGGCATCACCTGAAAACCGTCCATCACCGCTTCCAAAGCTTTGAGGGGGTCGACTTCCGTGACGATGACGTTGGCTCCTAAACCGCGCGCTTTGGCCGCGACGCCGCGCCCGCACCAGCCGTACCCGCAAACCACGACGGAGGTTCCGGCGAGCAGGATATTAGTGGCACGAATGACCCCGTCGAGCGTCGACTGCCCCGTCCCGTAGCGGTTGTCAAAAAAATGTTTCGTGTCCGCGTCATTGACGGCCACGATCGGAAAAAGCAGCTTTCCTTGCGCCTCAAGACTTCTCAGACGGATGACGCCGGTGGTGGTCTCTTCCGTGCCGGCAAGGATATGGCGGCCATATTTTTTAGGGTCTTTGTGGATCGCGGAAACCAGGTCCGCCCCGTCATCCATCGTCAAATGCGGCTTATGGTCAAGCGCCGCGTAAATATGATCGTAATACTTTTTGCGATTCTCCCCCTTCACAGCCGATACCGAAATCCCAAAATCTTTCACCAGGGATGCCGCCACGTCGTCCTGCGTGCTCAAAGGGTTCGAAGCGACAAGAACCACATCCGCTCCCCCCGCTTTTAAAGCCAGCATGAGGTTGGCGGTCTCTGAGGTCACATGCAGGCACGCGGAAACCCGCAGGCCTTTGAGCGGTTTTTCCTTGGTGAAACGCTTCGAGATCATCTCCACGACGGGCATCTGAGCGCCGGCCCATTCGATGCGGAGTTTGCCCTTACCCGCTAAACGCGGGTCAGCGATATCGCATCTGGTCATGCGACACCCTTCTTCAGGGCGGGCACCTTGTCCAATTCTTCCCAAGTAAAGCCTTCCTCGTTGCGCCCAAAATGGCCGTAAGCGGCGGTGGCCTCATAGACCGGCCGTCTCAACTTGAGATCTTGGATGATCCCAAGAGGGGTCAGGTTAAAATTTTTAAGGATAAGTTTTCTTAAATGTTCGGTGGGCACTTTCCCGGTGTTGAAAGTATTCACCATGACAGAAACCGGCTCCGCGACCCCGATGGCATAGGCCAGCTGGATCTCGCATTTTGAGGCGAGTTTTGCCGCAACAATGTTCTTGGCGATATAACGCGCCATGTAGGAGGCCGAACGGTCCACTTTCGTCGGGTCTTTCCCGGAAAAAGCGCCGCCGCCGTGCGAACCGCATCCTCCGTAGGTGTCCGCGATGATCTTCCGGCCCGTGAGTCCCGTATCCGCCTGAGGCCCCCCAACCTCAAAACGCCCGGTGGGGTTGATAAAAATTTTGGTCTTTTTATCCAGATACTGCGGGGGGATCACTTTCTCAATGACAAGTTTTTTCATATCACGGGCGATATCTTTGGTTTTGGCCTCGCGGTAGTGATGCACGCTCACGACCACCGTGTCCACGCGCAAGGGTCTGTCGTTTTCATACTGCACCGTCACCTGAGACTTGCCGTCCGGGCGCAGATACGGCACCATTTTCTTTTTTCTTAATTCGGCCACGCGCCGTGTCAACTTGTGCGCCAAACTGATCGGCAGCGGCATGAACTCGGGCGTCTCGTCGGCCGCAAAACCGAACATCATGCCCTGGTCTCCGGCTCCGCCGTGGTCGACCCCGAGCGCGATATCCGGCGACTGTCCTTGAATAGAGGTGACCACCGCGCAGGTTTGGTAATCAAAGCCGAAAACGGGGTTGTCATAGCCGATGCGCTTGATGGTTTTTCTGACGACCTTGGGGATATCCACATAGCAGGAGGTCGTCACCTCGCCCGCGACAAATGCAAGCCCCGTCGTCACGAGCGTTTCGCAGGCCACGCGTCCGTTGGGGTCTTTATCCATAATGGAGTCCAGGATCGCGTCGGAAATCTGATCGGCGACCTTGTCCGGATGGCCTTCGGTGACACTTTCGGAGGTAAAAAGATAATTCTTGGGCTTCATGAACTCACCTTTCCTTTAAAAATCCGATTGGCTTCTTCGAGGGCTTTTAAATCGCCGATATCATACCACATCCCCTTGATCAAAAATCCGAAAATTTTTGTCCGGCCCACGAGCCATTTCAGGTAATGCCCCGGAGCGTCCGGCACGTTTCCCTGAGCCAAATACTCGCGCACTTGAGCCACAGAAAACGCGGGAAAGTAATAAATGCCCGTCGCGATGAGACTCGATTTCGGGTGAGCGGGCTTTTCCTCGAAAGAAAGCACCTCTGCCAAGGCGCTCATCTCGACAACGCCAAAACGGTTGGCCGCGAGGCCCGCGTCGTGGATATCCACGACCCCCATTGAGACCGCGCGGCCCCGGCTTTGCGCAAAACCCACGAAATGAGCCAGAGGTTCCTCGAATAAATTGTCGGCCGCCAGCATCAAAAAGTCCGTTTTGATCCTCTTTTTCTCGATCACCAAACTCAGGTCCCCGATCGCCCCCAAACGGTTCTCGTTCGAGTCTGTCCCGTCGTTCAGGACATCGATCGGGACCGAAAAGCGGGACTTTTCTTTCCAGGACCGCAATTTCTGAAAAAACTTCGCGTTCGTCACGATAAGGATCTCGTCGATCGCCGGAAGGCCTTGCAAATTTTCGCAGAGGTGATCGAGCATCGCTTTTCCGCCGACGGACAAAAGACACTTGGGCGTGTCAAGCGTTAAAGGATAAAGCCGCGTGGCGTAACCGGCGGCGAGGATAACAGCTTTCATGAAAAAGGGTCGTCTTTCTTATTCCGGCTTGGGGTGGATCTCGTTCAGTTTGGTTTTTAAAAACTGGACGACTTCAAGGCCTGTCTCGAACGTCAACGCGCGCTCGACGATCTTTTTGGACTCCTCGTAACTCATCGCGCGGATTATTTTTTTGATCTCCGGCAAAAGCACGGGCGACGTCGAGATCTCATCGAGGCCCAGGCCAAGAAGCAGGGGCGTCAAAAGCGGGTCGCCGGCCATCTCTCCGCACATCCCTACCCAGAGATTCTTGGCGTGGCCCGAGTCAATGATGTTCTTTAAAAGCCTTAAAACCGCCGGATGTGCCGGCTCATAAAGGTAAGCGATCTTTTCATTGATGCGGTCTACCGCCAGCGCGTACTGAATGAGGTCGTTGGTGCCGATACTGAAAAAACTGACCTCGGGCGCCAGGATGTCGCAAGTGAGGGCGGCGGACGGGATCTCGATCATGGCCCCCACTTCCATTTTTTCGTCAAAAGCGATCTTTTTGGACCGCAGCTCTTCCTTGGATTCTTTCAACAACTGGTTGGCCTGTTTTAACTCTCCGACCCCGGAGATCATCGGGTACATCATGCGCAAACGGCCGTGAACGCTGGTGCGCAGGATAGCCCTCAACTGCTCTTTGAAGATCTCAGGCCTGGCCAGGCAAAAACGGATGGCCCGCCAGCCCAAAAAGGGATTCATCTCTTTGGGCATCTCCAGGTGCGACAAAAATTTGTCGCCTCCCAGGTCAAAAGTCCGCAAAACCACCGGCTTCGGGGCCATTTGTTTGACCACTTTTTTGTAGGCCTGATACTGCTCTTCCTCGGAAGGCAGGTCCATCCGGTTCATGTAAAGAAATTCCGTGCGGTAAAGCCCGATCCCGTCCGCGCCGTGAGAGATCACGGAAATCGTTTCATCCGGGAGTTCGATATTGGCGGCAAGTTCGATCCTGCGCCCATCCGTGGTGATGCAAGGGAGTCCTTTGAATTTTTTAAGCCCACGGTTCACCTCTTCGAACCGGGCCTGCTCCTGTTTATATTTTTGGAGCTCGGACGCGGAAGGGTTGACCCACACCGCGCCTTCCTGACCGTCCACGATCAACAGGTCCCCGTTACGCACCTGGCGCGTGACGGATTGAAGACCTACAACGGCCGGGATCTCAAGGGATTTGGCCATGATCGCCGTATGGGAAGTGCGCCCTCCGATATCCGTCGCGAAACCGATCACGTTCTTGCGGTTCATGAGCGCCGTATCGCTGGGGGACAGGTCATACGCGATGAGGATCACTTTTTCCTTGAGCTCGCTCAACGAGGTGCGCTGGGCTCCGACAAGGTTCCGGATGATGCGCCTCCCGACGTCGCTGATGTCGCTCACGCGTTCACGGAGGTATTCGTCGTCGATCTTGAGAAACGATTCGATGTATTTTTTGAGAACTTCCGAGAGAACGAAATCGCAGGTCACTTTTTCTTTCTTGATACGGTCGATCACTTCCTCGATCAACGCCCGGTCTTCGATCACTAAAAGATGCGCGTTGAAAATATCACCGTGCTCTTTGCCGAGCTCCCTGGAAATTTTATCACGGATACCTAAGATCTCGGCGCGCGTCTTGGTCAGAGCTTCTTCGAAACGCGCGATCTCTCTAGGGATCCCCGAATCCTTGATCATTTTTTTGGGGATGGACAGTTCCTCACTGTCAAGTACATAGGCCTTCCCTATCGCAATGCCCGGCGACGCCGCGATGCCTTTAATCGCTGCCATGGGTTTTTAGGACTCCTTCTCTTTTTCTTCGATGTCGGACGTCAAAAACTCCTCCAACACTTTCATCGCCGCCAGGGCATCGGAGCCGCTGACTTCGACCTCGATGACGCTTCCCTGGCTCGCGGCCAATGTCAAAAGCCCCATGATCGACTTGCCGTTTACTTTTTCTTCCCCGTCTTTTTTCACGGTCACGTCCGACTCAAATTGGTTCGCGATCCTGACGAACACGGAAGCGGGCCGCGCATGAAGCCCCTGCGGATTTTTGATCTTGATTTTTTTCTTGATAAACATCATCGCCGCTCCGACCGGTGATCAGCTCACGCTCAATTCCAAAAGATGTTCTTTGATTTCCCTGGGTTTAAGTGAAAAACGCCTCTGCAGCAAAACGCCAAGCCCCTGATAAGTCCTTTCAAGGCCCGATTCAGACTCTGAAATGGTCTCCACCGGCGCGGCCAAGAATTGCACCTCTTCCTTGGAAAAAAGGCGGATCTTCAGGCCCCGCCAGGAGTCTTTCAGGATCCACTCCTTGACGCGGTCCGCGCTCACGCCATGCCTGGCATACTCGTCCCCTATCGAAAAATTGAACTCAACCCCCCAGACAAAATGTACGGGTTTATGGCTCTTGTTTTGGAGCTGGGTGCGCACACGGAGGCCCGAATCGCCTTTGGGCGTCACGGTTTTCTGAATGACCAGGGCATGTCTTACCGAGGGGGTCACGAAGTGCCCGTGCTTGGTAAAAACCACCCCGGGCGCGTCCTTCCCGGCCGCCGGCCGGTGGTCATAACGGGCGCCGACAAAATCACCGACCTCCGTGTACTTCGAATCGGAAAACTGTTTCAGATCGATCTCCTCGAGGAACAGGTGGTCGAGAAGCGACAACCGACGGCAAACATCGTAATGCAGATGTTTTTCGAGGTCCTTTTCTTTGCTGCCAAGGATCTGGTGGATCGAAAGCGGCTCGTGCGCTCCCGCGGCGGGTTCGGGGGCTCTCAAGACCGTTTCATGATAAACCTCACGGCGCCTCTGGAGATTGCACATGAGATTGACCGAGCGCGGCAGGTAATCCATTTCCTCGAGAGCGCCGCCGTACTTCGGATTAAAAAAAGTCTCGAGATTCTTCTGCCGTAACTGCCACCGGTCGCCGGAACCGAGCCGCAACAAGCGCAACGGAGCGGTCTTGCGCGAGCCCGACGCCTTGCGGCGGATGCCCTCGGCCGCGCTTTCCGCTTGAATCAAATTTTCGAACACCGCCGAACGCAGGTGATGCAGGTACAGCCCCCCGAAGACCCCGTGCCAATAGGAACAGTTGCATTGAGCGCGGTAAAGGGCACGCTGGGCGAGGTCATACGCCTCCCGCGTGCCGTTGACCGGGTGGATCGCCTCAAGCATTCGGCTCACGCTCCGCATGCGGTCATTCATGTACTGACTTTCCGGGTATTTTTTTAAAAAATTGTAAAATCTTCCCTGAGACCACTCCATCATCTCACTGTAACTGCCGTGAGGGACACGCGCCCACCCTTTCGACTTAAAACGCTTTCTGAATTCGGAAAAAGTGTACAGGGTCACCGAGGGATCGTTCTCCAGAAGCGTCAAAAAACTGTCCAGCCATTTCTCCTTGTAAACCCAGTCGTAGGTGCCAGGCCAGAACCCGAACTTTTCGATATCGTCGGCGAAAACAAAAACATCGCCGGCCGAAGCGTCCGTGGAGCGGATAAAGCTCAGGGTCTCCTCGGGTTTCCTGAACGGAATGAGATAGCGCAGTTGTTTCATCGACGCAAAAAGATCGATAGACTCGCCGTTGTCCTTGGCCTGAAAATAACCGGTCACCGGGTCTTCCTTGCCCGCTTTTTCCAGGTGCAGATCGTCAAGGATCGTGTATTCCACGCCCGATTTTTTTAAAGGCCCCACGAGGTCCGGGTCCCACACGCGCTCGGGGAGCCATGCCCCCTCAGGAGACTGACCAAACACCGATTCCAACTTGTCGGCCATCATCGGGATCTGCCCTTTAAGGTCCCGACGCGGGATGAGCCCGAAGATCGGCTCATAGTAGCCCCCTCCCAAGAACTCGACGGGGCCGTTCTTGGCCATTTTCTTGAGCTTGAGGATGAATTCGGGCTTGTGCTTTTCGAGCCAGTCCACGAGACTTCCGGAAAGATGGCACACGAGAGGCAGCGACGAGTGCCGTTCCCAAACCTTAAAAAAGGGCCGATAGGACCTCTCGTAGGCCTCCTCAAAAACCGAATCGAAATTTCCCACCGGCTGATGGGCGTGCACGCAAAAGATGAAACTTTTAGACGGGCTGGGCATGGAACACTTTCTTGCGCTTGCGGTCCTCGGTCACTTTTTTCTTGTGGGCGCTCACGATGTCCGAAATGATCTTCGCCAATTTTCTCGGGTCATGCCTGACGGTCTCGGCCGCGTGGATGATATTGGCCTCGACCACTTCGTAACCCAAAGCGCTTATCTTCGCCGAGTCCATCGTCACCGGATGAGCGCCTTCTCCGGCGTATTTCTGAAGGATAGGACCCGGAATAGGCCCGGTGTTCACCACGACGTGGCTGATGAGGTCCGGACGCGTATGTTCCACAAGCGTGTTCAGATGGTCAAAGGCGCTCAAGCGGTCTGTTTCGTGTCTCTGGGTCATGACGTTACAGATGTAGATCTTCGGAACGTGGGACGCGGAAAGCGCGGCGCTCAAGTCCTCGATCAGAAGATTCGGCAAAAGACTGGTGTACAAACTGCCCGGACCGATCACGATCGCGTCGGCCGTCTGGATCGCCTCGAGCGCGTCTTCGGTCGCGCCACACCCTTGGGGTTTAAGGTATAGCCGCTCGATAGGACTCTCGACCTT
>JACPXO010000185.1 GCA_016196505.1 Candidatus Omnitrophota bacterium | reverse complement strand
TGGCCAAAGAGATCAAGAAGATCGATCCCAAACATCCCGTCGTGATGGGCGTGGGCGAGGTTTCCAGTCTGGATCTCGCCAAAGAGCACTGTCCAGACATCGACGTGATCGGGATGATCGCTTACCGCGGCCCGGGCTTCGGCAACCTCTTCCGGCAGGTGAAACAAAAATTTGATATTCCGGTCCTGATGACGGAATGGGGAGCGGACAGCTTCAACGCGTTCACGCGGGAACCGGACGAAAATTCCCAGGCCGATTTTCTGAAATTCCAGTGGCGGGACATCGAGAGAAACGCCCATTCGAAGAAAGGCGTGGGAAATTGCCTCGGGGGCACGCTCTTTGAATGGAATGATGAGTGGTGGAAAGGGAACGAAAACCTCCCTTACACCTGGTCCGTCCAGGACACGGCCGCTCACTGGTACAACAACTCCTATCATTATGACGCCGATGTCAAAGAGCGGCTCAACATGAACGAGGAGTGGTGGGGCGTTGTCGGCCTGAACCCCAAGAAAACCTTCCACGGCAACCAAGAGCGCGTTCCCAAGAAATCCTACGAAGTTCTAAAATCGTTGTGGACCCGTAAGCCTTGACGGGTGTTCCTCCCGGCCATGGTTGAGCCCTCTTACATAGAAAAACGGCAGTACGTACGTATGAACACCGTTTTTCCGGTCGAGGTGGAGATCCTCGACGAGGCCGGCCGCAAGTGTTCCTCAGGCCTTTTGCAGGCCTTCACCCGCGACGTCAGCGCCGGCGGCATGCGTCTCGAGCTCAAGAGCTTCGACAAAGCCACCGAAAAATTTTTAGAATCGCCGAACCTATCCTTCGACCTTACGATCAACACGCCTTTTTCCCGGAATCCCATTCAGGCCCGTTCCAAGGTCGCCTGGCTGAAAAAACGAGAAAACCCGCTTCCGGTGCGTTATTTTATCGGCGTCGCGTACACACAGATCGACCCGGCCGCGCAGAAACGCCTCATCCAATACGCCCGGCAACTCTTGTGGATCCCGCGGCTCGTGCTCGGGGCAGGCGTTGTGCTCCTTGTGGCTCTCGCGCTTCTTTTTTGGCATGACCAGGAGCTCGTCCGCCAAAATAAACTGCTGGTAAGCCAGCTCGTCGTGGGCGCGGAGAGGCGCTCCAAGGTCAATCTGGATATCGAAGCGCTTCAGAAACGTAAACTTTCCTTCGAGGAGGAATTACGCCAGGCCAACGCCACGATCAAAAAAATGCAGGAAGCCCTGGCGTCTCTCACGGCTGAAAATATGAGCCAGAAAGAGACCTATGAAAAAGAACTGGCGGCCGGCCTCGAAAAAGAAAAGCGCTTGAGTTTCGAACTTAAAAGTCTTGAAGAGGGTAAAGTGCGGTTAGAAACGACTTACCGGACTTTACGGCAGACGCAAGAAGCGGGGACCGCTTCGCTGTTGAAACAGATGTACGCCTGGGTGAAGTCTCATCAGAACCTGCACACGGGGCTCATCGCGAGTTTTGAGGGGGACCTTTCGCTTGAGGATTGGGCGTTCACGTACGATCAGTCGTTGGCGGCCCAAACCTTCCTTTTGTTCGGTGACACGACCCATGCCGAGGCCATCCTTTCTTTTTACGCTAAACGAGCCACTAAATACAACGGGGCTTACTACAATGCGTATGACGCCACCGACGGGCATCCTATGGAAAGCACGATCCACGCCGGGCCGAATGTCTGGATCGGGATCGCGGCGCTCCAGTACGGTCATCGGCTGAACAATAAAACCTATCTGCCGGTGGCCGAAGGTGTCGCCGAATGGCTCTTGGCTCTCCAGGACGAGGAAGGCGGGATAAAGGGCGGCCCGACGGTGTCCTGGTACAGCACCGAGCACAACCTTGACGCCTACGCGTTTTTTTCGATGCTGTACCAAGAAACCGGCCGGGAGCGGTACAAGGCCGCCCAGGAAAAAGTTCTCGCGTGGATCAAAAAATACGCCTACACGGTAAAGGAAAGGCGGTTAAACCGCGGAAAAGGCGACGCGACCATCGCGACGGACACTTTCAGCTGGGCCATCGCCGCCATCGGTCCCGAGCGCTTGAGCGAGCTTGAATTTGACCCGGAGGCGATCGCCGATTTTGCCGAAAAAAATTGCGAAGTTACCGTCAATTACACCCAACCGGATGGAGCCCTCGCTGAGGCAAAGGGTTTTGATTTCGCCAAGGCCGAAAATGTGGGGCGCGGCGGGGTCATCTCCACGGAGTGGACGGCCCAGATGGTCATCGCCTACCGGATGCTGGCGAATTATTTTGAAAAGGGCGGCAACCCGCCGAAGGCCGAAGTTTACGCGAGGAAAGCCGAGTTGTATCTCAACGAACTCCAGAAACTTTTGATCACAAGCCCTTCGCGGACAGGGCAGGGGCGCGGGTGCCTTCCTTACGCCTCTATCGATAACGTGGACACGGGCCATGGATGGCGAAGTCCCAAAGGCCAAAGGACGGGGTCCGTTTCCGGAACCGTGTACGGAATCTTCGCCTGGACCGGCTACAATCCCTTTGACCTTGTCCAAAAAATAGAAGTTTCCTAGCCCTAGCATGCCTGTCTATTCCTCGCAGGATCAAGTCAGATCGGGACTGCCGCTCGGAGGCATCGGCACGGGCAAACTCGAGCTTTTGCCCAGTGGGGTTTTCAACGCCTTTACCTTTCAGAACAACTGGTCCAAGCCCTTGTCCGGCCATGGCGATTACACGGCTGTCCTGGGTTTTCACCTCGGGCTTTTTGTCGAATCCGGGAGTTCTTCCGGCTTCTCAAAAAAGGCGTTTTTTCTTCAAACCACGCCGATCCGGGATCTGCCCCTCGTAAAAAATATCCGGTTTGAGGGTATTTTTCCGAGAGCGACGCTGAGTTACGAAGAACCGGGCCTCGGCGTTCAGGTGACCCTGGAGGCCTTTTCTCCGTGGATCCCGGGAGATGTGAAAAACTCGAGTCTGCCGGCCGTGTTTTTTACCTTAAAGGTCAAAAATCTCAAAGATATTCCCGTGAGTGTGGGTTTTCTTTTCATCGGCAGGAACGTGAGCGGCGACTGGTGCGTCGGCCGGCAGAACCGGATCACCGATGGCAAAAAGTCTCTGGACCTTGAGTTTTTCAACCAGGACCCTTCGGTCCGCGATGAAAAACAAGGGGCACTTCGGTTCAGTTTTTTGAAAAGCGGCTGGAAAATGAGTTTTATTGAATCGTGGAACGCGGTCACGAAAAATTTCTCCTTCAGGGCGGCTGATATCGCCTTGGCGGGGTGGGACGACTTTGTCAAACAAGCCGGTCTGCCGAATACCAAGAACAGTTCGCGCGCCGAGAGCGAGAATCAAGAGCTTTGCGGGGCCGTGGAAGCCAGACACACGGTGGGTCCTCATGGTGAAAAAGAACTTTATTTCAACGCCGCCTGGCATTTTCCGAGGCATCCCTCGGGCCACCGCTATGAAAAATGGTTCAAAAACACGTCGCGAACGGCCGAGTACGCGCTGACGCATAGAAACTCTTTGAGGGAAGCGGTGGCCAACGTGGAGCGCGCCGTGTTTTCATTGCCTTTCCCCCGTTGGTTCAACGACGCGCTTTTGACGAACCTGGCGCCTTTTTTCGCGTCCAGCTGGTACGTGAAGGACGGGCGCTTCGCTTTCTATGAAGCTCCCACGGTTTGTCCGCTCATGGGGACGCTGGACGTCGGTTTTTACGGTTCCATACCCTTGGCTTACTTTTTCCCGGAGCTTGAGATCTCTCAAATTGCGCAGTTTGCCCAAGCCCAGCGCGAGGACGGCTACATCCCGCATGACTTGGGGAGGAACCGGCTGGACCTTCCTTCGGATGGCACGACGTTTTACCGTTGGAAAGACTTAAATCCAAAATTCATTTTGATGGTGTACCGGGACGCCCTGTGGTCGGGCGACAGGTCGTTTTTAAAACGGTTTTACCCGAAGGTCAAAAAAGCGCTTTTATGGTCGCTCAAAACCGACCGGGACGGCAACGGCCTTCCCGACCATGAGGGACAGGACCAGACGTTCGACCTCTGGGAGTTTTATGGGACCAATGCTTACACGTCGGGTCTTTTTCTGGCGGCTCTTCAGGCTTCGATAAGGATGGCTGAAAGGGTGGGAGACAAAGGGTTTGCCCAAAGGTGCCGGGGCTGGTTCGCCAAAGGTTCCGTCAGTTTTGAGTCCGAGCTTTGGAACGGAAAGTATTTCGGTGGCGTTTGTTCCTTGGCCCAGCTCAACGGCCAGTGGTACACGGATCTTTTGGGGCTTGAGCCCATTGCCGACAGAAAGAAGGTCCGGAAAGCGCTTGGCTCCATCCTTAAGATCAACACGGGCCACTCGCTCTTTGGCATGGTGAACTCGGCTCATCCCAACGGTCTCCTGGACACGTCGAACTCTCACGCCCGGAACATCTGGCCGGGGATGAATTACGCTTTTGTGAGTCTCTGTCTCATGGAAGGATTTTCGTTAAAGGTTTTATTGAATGAAGTTCACAAGATATGGGATAATGTAACTCGGGTCCAGAAAAGTCCATGGAATCAGCCGGACATGATCGATTCCACGACCGGAAAGTTTCTGTTCGGGGATTTTTATTACCGGAACATGGCGCTATGGTCGATCCCCATTGGGTATGCGATGAAAAACACGAAAACCGCCCGAACGCTCCGCTATCTCAAGTCTCTTTCTATAAAGAGAAAAGGTCCCCGCGTATGAAGCTAGGCCCCAAGCGCCTTCTTTTTCAGGCGGTCCTTCTTTTTTTCGCGTGGTCCGGGGCGGGTTTAGCTCAGGAAGCAACTCCCAGAGTTATCCCGGAAGACGCGTTGAGAAGATTTGAAGCCGACATCGTGCGCCGCAAGGCCGAGCAGGCGTCCTCCCGGGAGAAAAAAGAGGCCTTGCCTGGCGGGCTCGTCAAGATGTCCGGCCGCTATCGCCTGGCCGCCGGCGCCGGGCGGGACTTGATCCTCAACGACTCCAATTCTTATTTTAACCTTTACAATCTCCAGGGGCCGAATTCCGAATACCTCTACGGCGAGCGGCTTTTCAACACATTCGACCGGGCGATCTACGATCAGCTTCTTTTCAACATCGATTTTTCTCCGGCCGAGAAGGTCAATTTTTTCACTCAGATCGTGAACGATCCCTGGTCCTGGGTAGGGACCACGGGCGAGCAGGTCCAGCAAAGCGACACGGATAGAACAGTCGTCATGCGCTACAACTTGAAATATTTCGGCGCCAATAATTCGACGATAGGAGAGTCCTACCGGAACAACATCGCGGACCTTTACAATTTTCCCATTATGAAAGTCCACGGCGGCCGCGTGAACAGCACGCGCGTCGAGGGTCTGGATGATTTCGACGGCGCTCCAGGAAATAAGCATGGCATTCCCTTCACGATCGCGGATCAGGGCATCGATTACGAATACAAACCGGTGAGAAAACTCTGGATGGACACCGCGGGTGACGGTTGGAACGCGCGGGTTTTTGCCTTAGCCGATGAAACGCAAGCGCTGACCACGGATGATCCGCTTGAGCTTTCAAACCACAAGGATTACTGGGAGGCCAGCCCCTGGCTTTACGAGTACAAACCTCTCCAGCACTTTACCGATGGGTCGGTCAAAAGGGGATTTTATTCGGACAATCTGGCTTTTAAAGCGCGCGACAGCGAGGGGAACCGTTTGGTTTTATTGCGCGGGGTATCTTTGAACCTGAACCGCGATAAAACGAGCGTCGCGGCGACCGTGGCCTCCCCTTACACACCCTGGGATGAGAGCTATTTTGAGAACAACAATATCCCCGGCGCTATGCGTGTGAAGCACCAGGCCAGCGAACGCCTGAAGGTGGGCGGGACTTACACGTTCCGTTCGGGTCTCATCGACCACGGCCTGGCGGATTTTAATCAAACCGCCGCTTTGGACACCGAGTACCAATGGAAAGAGAACACGGTCTTGAAGAAAGAAGTGGCGATCTCTTCCCGTGAGTGGGACATGAAAGCGGGGGACGGGATCCATACGAACCGTCAAGGTTTCGCCGCCAAGGCCGTGATGGAAACCCATAAAGAAAGTCCCAATAGCGATCGCACGGACCTTGAGATCAGCGCCGCTTTTATGGACAGAAATTTTACCCCTCCTTTGTCAAGGCGTCTCAACACCCGTGACGACCGCTTTTGGGGGCTTCACTTGAGTTTTGACGAGCGCCCCGATGTCGAACCGTTCAAATTGGGCGATGGCTTGGACACGAACCGCATCGTCCTGCGCCTGAATTGGAAAGAAAGGCGTCTTCAAAAACGTCTTTTGAACCTCCTGGACGCGCGGAACGTCCACCGGGCCAGGAACACTGCCTACCTGGAGACGGTGGTCCGCGATGAGGTGACTTACCAGTTCAATTCACGGCTCACGGGGAAGGCGCTGGTCCGTTGGCGCGGCCTCCCTAGAACCACACCCAACGTGGATCCGGTACTGACCGGTTACTACTTTTCCTTTGACAACATCGACACGACGAACTTTTACATCCGGAACACCGACATCCAGGCGGATAAGAACGCGGACCAGTGGACTTTCTCGGCGGGCTTGCAGTACTGGCTGAATGACCAGTGGGCGTTGGAAGGCACCGGAGAACGCACCAATGTCATCCCTGATTTTCCGCGCGGGATTTTGAACGATTTTTTTAGGGATTCCAACGAGCGCGTCGAAGGCATCCTGGAAGACCGTATGATAAACTTTCTATACGGCCAAAAGGCCCTCAAGGCCGTGGCGCCGTATCCTTTTTACAATGTCGTCAGAGAAAGGGTCATCTACAAACCCTCCGAGAAAATGAGGGTCACCTTTCACGCGGCCCAGAACGGCTATCACTTTGCCAGCGGCATTGATGACAACACCAACCACCAAGGGGTGAGCGTGGGGTATGACTATTCCAATAAGCTCGTTTTCTTCGCGGATTATACCCACTCGAAACAGATCAGTATCCCGACGCTTGTCGCCACGGATTACGCCAAAGAGGAAGACGAGGACCACCACAACGTTTACGTGAGCGCGGATTACCGCATCAACGCCAACACGGTTTTTCGCGCGGAGTATGGCGTATTCGGTCTCGGATCCAATAGCGCCCTGGCCTCGCCGTACAGTGTCACGAGTTTTTCGCTTCCCACCCTCGACACAGAGCATCTTTTAAGGGTTTCTTTGAACGGCGATTTTTGATGAAAAGCTCCCAAGAAGCAAAAGAAACGGATTACAAGCTTCATCCGGACGGCCGGTTCGAGATCCGGGACTACAACCGCAAGAAACCATTCAGCAATTTCCTTCCGGGCGTCGCGGGCCTTTTCGGCCAGCCGATGTGGGTTTTTTACGTCAACCGCGGCCAGGGGGTGGTGAGCTTCGGCACGCGGAATAAAGACAACGCCATCCTCGAATTTTTCCCCGCGAACAAGGCCTATCAAATGGTGACCACCCTGGGTTTCAGGACGTTCCTGAAACTGACTTCACCCCGCGGGGTGACGTTCTACGAGCCCTTTAAAGAACCGCCGGATCCTTCTCCGGCGGTTCAACAGACCCTCGAAGTTTCTTCCCATGAGTGTTGCGTCGAGGAGACAAACCGGTCCTTGGGGCTTAAAATTTCGGTGAGGTATTTTACGATCCCCGGGGAGCCTTTGGCCGGCTTGGCGAGAGAAGTGACCTTTACGAACTTGACCGAGCGCGCCTTGGATCTGGAGGTGTTGGACGGCCTGCCGATGGTGAACCCCTATGGCATGAACGAGTTTTTTATCAAGCAAATGAGCCGGACCATCGAGGCCTGGATGGTGGTCGAGAATCTCAGGGCCAAAAAGGCCCCGTTTTTCCGGTTGAAAGTGGACGCGACCGACAGGCCTGAGGTCCAGTGGGTGGAGGCGGGTAATTTTTGCTTTAGCATCGAAGCCGGGCAGAGAAAACAGCGTCTCTTGGATATCGTCGTGGATCCGGCGGTGATCTTCGGGTCGCTCTTGGATTTCAGCCGGCCCAAGCACTTCTATAGCCGGTCCCCTTTCAAAGTCCCGGCCCATCAAGTCACGGAGAACAAAACCCCGTGCGCGTTCAGCCATGCCGCGATCTCTGTCTCTCCCGGGAAGTCGAGGACGCTTCGTTCGGTTTACGGCCACGCGGCCAATGTGGAGTTTTTGAACCGCTATGTGTCCCGCGCCTTGAAGCCCGGTTATTGGGAGACGAAGCGCCAGGAAAACCGGCGTCTCATCGAAGGGATAAAATCGCGCCTCTTTTCGGTCACCGCGTCCAATGGCTATGACTTGTATTGCGGGCAAACTTTTTTAGACAACGTGCTGAGAGGCGGACTGCCGATCCGCCTGGGAGACAAGAAAAACGGGCGTATTTTCTACGTGTATTCGAGAAAACACGGGGACCTCGAAAGGGATTACAACCGTTTTCTCCTGGAACCGACCTACTTCTCCCAGGGCGACGGCAACTATCGGGACGTGAACCAGAACCGCCGTGACCACAACTGGTTTGAACCCGGCATCGGGGATGCCAACATCAAAACGTTCATGAACCTGGTCCAGCTCGACGGTTTTAATCCGCTCGTGATCCGAGGGACATTGTTCCGTTACGTCCGGTCGAACCGCTCGTTGAAGGTCCTGGAAAATATCTTGGGGCAAAAACCAGCCAGGGTTTGCGAACATTTCATAGGAAGAAAGAGCTTTAGCCCGGGTGAGCTTTACCGTTTCTTGGAGGAAAGCATCGGGGTGAAACCTGCGCAGTTTCAGCGGCTTCTTTCGGAACTTTCGCCGTTCCTGGTCGCGGAG
>JACPXO010000187.1 GCA_016196505.1 Candidatus Omnitrophota bacterium | reverse complement strand
GCCGCAAAAAATTACCCCAACGACGGCGACAGCGTCCAACGTTTATTTTACGATACGATTAAAGGCGGCGATTTCCGATCGCGCGAGGCCAATGTGTACCGCCTGGCGCAGATCAGCAATCACATCATCGACCAGTGTGTGGCTCAAGGGGTTCCTTTCGGCCGGGAATACGGCGGGACGCTTTCGAACCGCTCTTTCGGGGGCGCTCAGGTTTCAAGGACTTTTTACGCCCGGGGACAAACGGGCCAACAGCTTCTTTTGGGCGCTTACCAGGCGCTTTTGCGGCAGATAACCGCCGGCCAGGTGACGATGCGCCCCCGCACCGAAATGCTGGAGCTCGTGGTGGTGAACGGCCACGCCAAAGGCATCGTCGTGAGGGATCTGGTGACCGGGAAGGTGAGTTCTCACGCGGGCGACGCGGTGGTGCTGGCGACCGGCGGGTACGCCAACGTATTTTACCTTTCAACCAATGCGGCCGGATGCAATGTCACCGCCACCTATCGCGCCTACAAAAAAGGCGCCTATTTCGCGAATCCCTGTTTCACCCAGATCCATCCGACCTGCATCCCCGTGACCGGAGACCATCAGTCCAAGCTTACGCTCATGTCCGAATCTTTGAGGAACCACGGACGCGTGTGGGTGCCGAAGAAAAAAGGGGACGCGCGAACGCCGCGCGATATCCCGGAGAACGAACGGGACTATTACCTGGAAAGAAAATACCCGAGTTACGGGAACCTCGCGCCGCGCGACATCGCCTCGCGAAGCGCCAAGGAGGTCTGCGACCGGGGCCTCGGCGTCGGGGAATCGGGCCGGGGGGTTTATCTTGATTTTTCGGAGGCCATCGGCCGGCTAGGGGATCAGAAGATCCGCGAGCTTTACGGGAATCTTTTCGACATGTATGACCGCATTACCGGAGAAAACCCTTACGCGGTCCCGATGAGGATATACCCGGCGGCGCACTACACGATGGGCGGGCTCTGGGTGGATTATGATCTTATGAGCAATCTCCCCGGGCTTTATGTGATCGGCGAGGCGAATTTCTCCGACCATGGCTCGAACCGCCTGGGCGCGAGCGCCTTGATGCAGGGTTTGGCCGATGGCTACTTTATTTTACCGGCGACGATCGGGGATTATTTGGCTAAGAACGCCGGAGAAAAAATAAAAGCGGACCACCCCGAATTCAAAAAGGCGGAAGACGAAGTGTTGAGCCGTGTTCAGCGGCTTTTGGCCGTGAAGGGCAAGCGCACGCCGGCGTCTTTTCATAGGGAGCTTGGGGCGCTTCTCTGGGAGTTTTGCGGGATGACCAGGAATGCCGCGGGGCTAAAAAAAGCGCTCGCGCGGATCCCGGAGCTCAGGGATGAGTTTTGGAAAAACGTGAACGTCCTCGGGGAGAACGAAAGCTTTAACCAAGCTCTTGAAAAAGCAGGCCGCGTGGCGGACTTTCTTGAGTTCGCCGAACTTTTGTGCCAGGATGCGCTCGACCGTGAGGAATCCTGCGGCGGGCATTTTAGGGAGGAACACCAGACCGCCGACGGCGAGGCCTTGAGGAATGATGAAAAGTTCTCTTACGTAGCGGCGTGGGGCTATCAGGGGATCGGAAAGAAGCCGGCCCTCAACCTCGAACCGCTTAAGTTCGAAAATATCGCCTTGGCTCAGAGGAGCTACAAGTGAGATTGATCCTTAGGATCTGGCGGCAGAAGAATACGAAGGGTCGGGGCGGGTTTGTCGAATATCCCGTCGACGATTTGAGCCCCAACATGTCCTTCCTTGAGATGCTCGATGTTCTCAATGAGCGCTTGGTCCAAAAGGGCGAGGAGCCCATCGCGTTCGATCATGATTGCCGCGAGGGGATCTGCGGGATGTGTTCGCTAGTCATCAATGGGGTCGCCCACGGCTCCGAGAAAGCCACGACGGCCTGTCAGCTGCATCTACGTCATTTCAAGGATGGTGAATATGTGACCATCGAACCCTGGCGGGCGAAGCCGTTCCCCGTCATCAGGGATCTCGTCGTGGACCGGAGCGCTTTTGACCGTATCCTCCAGGCGGGAGGTTTTGTTTCCGTGAATACCGGCTCGGCGGCCGAGGCGAACACCGTGCTTGTCCCCAAACGCGACGCCGAAAAGGCGATGGACGCGGCGGCCTGCATCGGTTGCGGCGCCTGTGTCGCGGCCTGCAAGAACGCCTCGGCGATGCTTTTTGTCGCGGCGAAAGTTTCGCATTTGGCTTGGCTGCCCCAAGGGCAGGTGGAGGCCAAGGCGCGCGTAAAAAAAATGGTGGCGCAAATGGATCGCGAGGGTTTTGGCAACTGTACCAACCAGTACGAATGCCAGGCGGTATGCCCCAAAGAGATCAGCGTCGCGTTCATCGCGAAAATGAACCGTGATTATTTGAGGTCAGGAGAAGAGGAGGGGTCATGAAAAAGCCCGGCATTGTGCTTTTCGCGGCGATCTTAAATTTTATCTCGGCCGCTTTTATGCTTTTAGTTTCGGCGGTCGCGGCCACCGTCCTTATTTTTGGGAACGCCGTGGGGTTTTATGATTTTGCCGTGAGACAAGTGACCCAGTGGCAGGCGGGGGCTCCGGCCCTCCTGGGGCTCAATGTGATCTTCGGCATTTTGCTGGGAGTGAGCGCCGGCTTTATGGTTTTTTATATGGTCATCGGCGTCGGGCTTCTTAAGGGCAAAAAGATCGCCTGGTATTTCCAGATCGTCTTAAGTCTTTTTGGACTTTTGGGTTTCCCGCTGGCCACCGTTTTAAATTTGGTCATCCTGATATTTTTCTTCCGATCCTCTGTCAGAGATTTCTTCAAGGTCTGATCGATGCCTCTTGTGAAAGCCCGGATCCGCGTCGGCCACAGCCCTGATCCCGATGACGCTTTTATGTTTTACGCGATCGCCCATGAAAAGATCAAGACGGACGGCATCACGTTCTCGCACGTGATCGAGGACATCGAGAGTTTGAACCGCCGCGCGATGAAAGCAGAGCTTGAGGTTACCGCGGTGTCGGCGTTCCTGTTTTTTGAGGTAGCGGACCGCTACGCGCTCATGCCCTGCGGAGCGAGCATCGGTGAGAATTACGGCCCGGTGCTTATCGCGAAGCGATCGATCTACCCCAAGGAACTGGCGGGAAAAAAAATAGCTGTGCCGGGGCTTCACACGACGGCGTACCTCGCGCTCAAACTTTTTTTGCCTGATTTCAAGGAGGTGGTGGTCCCGTTCGATCAGATCCCGGCCGCCGTCGAAAGCGGCCAGGTGGATGCCGGGCTCATCATTCATGAAGGACAACTCACCTATGCTAAGCTTGGCTTCAAGAAGGTGGCGGACCTGGGCGAATGGTTCTACGAAATGACCAAACTCCCGCTTCCGCTCGGCGTCGACGTGATCCGGAAGAATTTGGGAAAAGACGTCATGCGCAAAGTCACGAAACTTTTGAAGAACAGCATTGAGTACGGGTTGAAGCATAGAACCGAGGCGCTCCGGTACGCCCTCAAATTCGGGCGGGGGATCGAGGAAAAAACGGCGGACGTTTTCGTGGGAATGTACGTGAACGACGCCACCGTGGACATGGGCAAGAAGGGAAGAGAGGGGCTTAAAACCCTTCACCGGGCCGCGCTGGGTTCCGGGCTGTTAAAGCACTCTCACCCTATAGAATTCGTGGAGATGTAGCGTGGATTCCACTTTTATTCAAAAGTCGACCGAATGGGTGAAGAAACCGAAGTCCATCGACGCGAATCTCAAGGACTACGCGAAGGCCTATAAAAATTTCAGCTGGAAAGCGGTCGAGAAGGAATTCGACTGGCACAAGACCAAAAAAGTCAACGCGGTCCATGAGATCATCGACCGTCACGCGGATAGTGTCAGGAAAAATAAGGTGGCGCTCTACTACTGGGATCCGACGCCAAGCGTCCGGCACCCGCAAGGCCGCGACGAGAAATACACGTTTTTAGATTTGAAGCGGGAGTCATGCCGCTTTGGGAACGTGCTCAGGAAATTTCAGGTCAAAAATGGCGATCGGGTCGCTGTTTTTTTGCCACGCACTCCTGAGCTTTACAGCGCTTTCTTGGGGATCTTGAGGGTTGGGGCTATCCCCGTGCCGCTTTTTGAGGCGTTCATGGAAGCGGCGGTCGAGGACCGCTTGTTCAACAGCGAGGCCTTGGCCATCGTTACCTCACCCGCGCTGTGTGCCAGGATCCCCTTTGGTAAACTGCCGCATTTGAAACACGTTTTTCTCATAACTGATGAGGTTCAGAATCCGCCCACGGTCGGCAGTGCCCAAGCTCACGACTACCACGAAGAAATGAAAACCGTCTCCCCGGAGCTTACCCCGGTGTGGCATTCGCTTGACGACGGTCTCGTGATCCACTACACCTCAGGGTCCACCGGGAAATCCAAAGGCGTTCTGCACCGGCAATACGCGATGGTCGGCCACCTGCAAACTTCCAAATGGGCCCTGGATCTGCGGGAAGACGATGTCTACTGGTGCACGGCGGACCCGGGTTGGGTCACGGGCACTTCCTACGGGATCTTTGGGCCTTGGGCGCTAGGGATATCCAGCGTGGTTTTGGGAGGCCGTTTCGCCGCCGAACGCTGGTATGAGGCCATCGAAAAATATCAGGTGAGCGTTTGGTACAGCGCTCCGACCGCCTTCCGCATGTTGATGGCCCAGGGTGAGACGCTCGTGAAAAAATTCGACCTAAAGAGCTTGAGGCACATCTGTTCCGTGGGAGAACCTCTGAATCCGGAGGCGTTGCGTTGGGTGAGAAAGATCACGGGGATAGCGCCGCATGAAACCTGGTGGATGACGGAAACGGGGATGCAACTCATTTGTAATTACCGGAGCGAAAATTTTAAGCTCGGGGCGACCGGAAAGCCCTTTCCGGGGACCTACGCGACGGTGGTGAATGACGAGGGCCAGGAAGTTCCGCCCAATACTCTGGGGCATCTCGTCGTCCGCGTGGGGTGGCCGTCGATGATGAAAGAGATATGGGGAGACCCAGACAAATATAAGGAGTACTTTCGGCTGAAGGGCTGGTATTTGAGCGGAGACACCGCGTATAAGGATAAGGACGGTTTCATCTGGTTTGCGGGCCGCGCGGACGATGTGATCAAGACCGCCGGCGAGCGCGTCGGTCCTTTCGAAGTGGAAAGCGCTTTGGTCCAGCATCCGGCCGTGGCGGAAGCGGGGGTGATCGGAAAGCCCGATGAGATCCGCGGCAACATCATCAAGGCGTTCATCAGTCTGAGGTCCGGCTTTCAGCCCTCCGACACGCTTAAAAAAGAGATCGCTGATTTTGTGAAGCAGAATCTCGCGGCGCACGCCGCGCCCCGCGAGATCGATTTTTGCGACCGCGTGCCCAAAACGAGG
>JACPXO010000186.1 GCA_016196505.1 Candidatus Omnitrophota bacterium | reverse complement strand
GAGCTTCAAGTCCTAGAGTAAACTAAAACCAAGACCAAAAATTCCAAAACCCATCACCTTTCAAGGTGGTGGGTTTTTTATTTTACAGAAAGGAGCGTGGCCCATGATCAAAACACTCGAACAACCCGGCGAAAGGAAGAGGCGGATGATCAGAAAACATCCCGTGAAGCTCACAGCGCTTCTTTATCTCAAAGAAGCCCTGAGGAAAGAACGGTATGAAGCTTGCGCTGAGATCATCGCCGTCGCCAAGGAATTCGGCGCGGCGGACTTCGAGGTCCGGGATCTCTTAGAGGACCCAAGAAGAACCCCGGGATGAACGGAACGTAAAACGAAAAACGTAGAACGTAAAACTAAGGTGTCGCTTGCGCGATCTTTATGATTGAAAGTCACGCAGTGACTCCATAGTTTTGCGATTTACGTTTTTCGTTTTGCGTTCTTAAACGATCTTTCCGGACGCGTACAGTTTGACCAGATCGTCATACCCGCCGATGGGCTTTCCGTCGATGAAGATCTGAGGGACGGTCTCACGGCCGGTCATTCGCACGAGCTTCTCACGCAGGGCATCGTCATCCGTCACGTCTATCTCGTCAAACTCCGCCTGTTTAGCTTTCAAAAGATCCTTGGCCACATGGCAGTAGGGACAATAACGCGTCGTATAGATCACCACCCGTGTTTGAGGATTCATCGCGATCTCTTGGGAGCTTTCATCAACCCCGTCATTTCCATGAGCGCGCGGACTTCGCCCGGCCCAAGCTCCCGCCTTTCTCCGTAACGAAGCGCGCCAAGTCTCAGAGGCCCGTAACTTAAACGTTCGAGCTCGGTGACCCAATGGCCCATCGTTTGGAAGACCCTCCGGATCTGTCTTTTTTTCCCCTCATGGATCGTGATCGTAAGCTGGGTATCTCTCTGGGATTTTTCATCGATCTGGATCCGGCAGGGAGCGGTTTTCCCATCCTCGAGATGAACGCCCTTTTCAAGGCGTTTGGCTTCCGCCTCGGTCACAAGCCCTTCGACCTTGACGCGGTATGTTTTGGGGACGCCATACTTAGGGTGCGTGAGCCGGAAGGTCAATTCCCCGTCATTGGTCATGAGCAAAAGACCGGTCGTGTCGCGGTCCAACCGGCCGACGGGAAATAACCGCTCAGGGATATCGTGAAAAAAATCCGCGACGGTTTTCTCCGCGTGGGGGTCCTGCATCGTGGTCATGACCCCTTTGGGTTTATTCAGAAGAAAATAACGTTTCTCCGACGACTCCGGGAGGGCCAGCGCTTGGCCTTCCACGTCGATCTTGTCCTTTGGCAGATCCACGCGAAAACCCTTTTCGCGCACCACCACACCGTTCACCCGGACCTTGCCTTGCTCGATCATGGAAACGACCCCCCGGCGGCTCGCCAACCCATAGCGCGCCAACACGACCTGGAGCCGGGTGCCTTTTTCTTCGCGTGTCATGCGTCCTACTTCAAACTCCTTTTTAATCTCTTTCTCAATAGCGGATCCAATTCTCTTTTTCTCAAGCGAATGCTTTTTGGCGTCACTTCCACAAGCTCGTCCGGACCGATGTACTCGATCGCCAGCTCCAGCGTAAGCTCTCTCGGAGGCGTCAGCACGATCGCCTCATCCGAACCCGAAGAGCGCATGTTGGTCAGTTTTTTCATCTTGCAAGGGCTGAGATCCAGATCCTCATCGCGAGAATTTTCGCCGATGATCATGCCCTGGTAAACCTCGACTCCGGACCCGATAAAAAGCCCCCCTCTTTCCTGCGCGTTGTTCAAGCCATACGTGTTGGAAGCGCCCGACTCGCTGGCCACGAGCGACCCGTGCGGAGCCATTTGAAGCGGTTGATCCAACATGGGTTTGTACTGGTCAAATACGTGATGCACGACGGCGGTGCCGCGCGTTTTAGTCATGAGCGCCCCTTTGAGACCGATGACGCCCCTCGTGGAGATCTGGTACTCCAGGTGCAATTCACCCGTGGGGGTTTGCGACATGTTCTGCAAGGTCCCGCGGCGGCGGCCGATCTCCTCGATCACGGTCCCCTGATATTCCGCGGGAACGTCGATGATCAAAAGCTCGAAGGGCTCTTCTTTCTTTCCGTTCTTTTCGTGGAGGATCACTTCGGGCTGAGAAACTTGCAATTCATACCCTTCGCGGCGCATGGTCTCGATCAAGATAGCCAGATGCAGCTCGCCCCGGCCGGCCACGAGGAACGTATCGGGGCTGTCGGTCTCCGCCACGCGAAGCGAGACGTTGGTTTCCAGCTCCTTGAATAACCGGTCCCGGAGAACGCGGGAGGTCACGTATTTCCCCTCGCGTCCCGCAAAAGGGCTTGTATTCACGCCAAAGGTCATCTGCACGGTCGGTTCGTCGATCACGGGCGGAGGAAGGGCCTGCGGACGGTTGACATCCGTCACGGTGTCCCCGATCCCGATATTTTCGAAGCCCGCCACCGCGACGATCTCGCCGGCCTCGGCGCTCTCCACCTCAACGCGCTCAAGCCCCTGATACACAAGCAAACTTGTGACTTTGCTCTGCACGCGGCTCCCGTCACGCCGGATCAGCGCCACGGTATCCCCTTTCTTCAGCACGCCTCCCGAGATCTTTCCGATACCCATCTTGCCTTTATAGGAATCCTGGGACAAAGCCAGGACCAGAAGCTGTAAGGGATCCTCCGGCCGCACGGACGGCAGCGGTATTTTTTCGACAATCGTATCGAGCAGCGGGAAAATATCGGCGTGAGGCGTCTTGAAATCAAGGGTTGCCGTGCCATGCAGCGCCGAAGTGTAAACAATGGGAAAATCTAATTGTTCTTCAGAGGCGTTGAGCTCGACGAAAAGGTCGAACGTGCGGTTCGTGACATCGTCGACCTGCGCGTCGGCCATGTCTACTTTATTGATCACGACGATAATTTTGTGGCCCAGCTCCAGGGCTTTTCTTAAAACGAACCGCGTCTGAGGCATCGGGCCGTCTTTGGCGTCGATCACCAGAAGCGCCCCCTCTACCATGCGCAGGGTCCGCTCCACCTCGCCCCCGAAATCGGCGTGGCCCGGCGTGTCGACGATGTTGATCTTCACGTCCTTGTAGGAAACGCTGGCGTTCTTGGCGCGGATCGTGATGCCGCGCTCACGCTCCAAGTCCAGCGAATCCATGATGCGTTCGCCCATCTCATCGATGTTGCGGTGCACATGCGTCTGGCGAAGCACGGCGTCCACGAGCGTGGTCTTGCCGTGATCCACGTGCGCGATGATCGCGACGTTCCTGATATTTTTTTGAGAAACCGGCGTGTTCATAGATCTATCCTATCATAAAAAGAAACCCCCGCGGTCTTGGGCTCATCCGCCTTAAAGACCGCGGGGGATCTATCAAAACAAAAACTGCGAATGTGAGTAAGATCCGCAGTTTCTTTAAAGTCGTGCTTTACAAGACCAACGCTAATCCAAATTTACTCGCGAGAAAGTGTACCACACAAGCCGCCAATGTCAAGGGCTTTGTGCTGGATTTGGGGCCGGCCAAGGCACATGGTATCCACTTTCTCCCCCCTCGGCAACAGAAGATTCATCCCAGCTGTCCAAGTGAATGGGTGGAAGATTGAGAACGTCTTCATCCGCCTCCGGGAAGCGCTCTCTTAGGATGTCTAGAGGCGACTGGTTGTCACGATAGCGGTTTTTACGGACACAATTAAAATAGAGTTGATAGCAGTAGGCCTTGCCGAGGAAGTCCTCTCTGCTCCCAAAAGACTCGATATCAAAGAATTCGTTTTCCACGATGCGGTTGAAGGTCTCGACATCCCCTTGAAGCCAGGAACACCGGGGAGGAATCCGGCCGTGATTAATCTCATGGCGGACGAGTGTCTTCTCAAAAGCGCTCTTACGGCGAGTTTTCTTGTTCACATTTCCGATGTACTCTGAACCATTGTCTGACTGCCACTGAATCCGGGCGGTTTTAACGCCACGCCGCTTTAGGTGCTCTGCCACATAATCGGCGAACTTGGAGGCGTTGGTAGTGGTGTTTTCATCGGCGTAGGCGAAGAACGAAGCGCCGGTGGATAGTTCTCTTAGCGCGTATTCATAACGCGGCAGCCCCAGCCGTCTCATGAGCGGCCGATAACTTAAGATATCCGACAGATCCTTGGTGTCGATCTGGCTTTTCTCGAAGAAGGCCAGGGTCTTTTTGAGTTCCGAGAGGTTTTTTCTCTTTCTCCAGCGGCGACGGCGCCTGTCACAGAGCCCGTTTTGCTTTAAGACCCGGTGAATGGCCGTGTGGGAGTAGGATATCCCAAGACGGTCCTTCAAGGGTCTTGCACCGAAGGTGTGGAGTTTTTTACGAATAGCGATGACTTTTAGTTCGGTGTTTTTGTCCATCTTGTGAGGGATATTCTTTGGGGTTTTCTTTTGATCTTTTAAGCCGTCCAGGCCTTGAGTATTGTAGCGTCCCAGCCACTTCCTTACGGTCTTTCGGGTGGTTTGATACCGGCGTGCGGCATCCGAGAGCCCGCGCTCTCTGGCGCAAAGGACCATCTCAAGGCGTAGATTGAATTTTGTTGCCAAGTCCTTCATAAGGTCATAGTATCTCAAGGTGGGTCTCCTGTTGCCGGTGATTTGAGCAAGGGCATTTTACGATGCCTTACCCTTCAGGAGACCTTTTCTTTTTAGCCTGCCATCAACTCGTAAACTTCTTTTGTGTGATCCATCTCGAATAGAGTCCTAAAATACTCCGCCGCTCTTCTCCAACCCCAAAACATTGAATCGCGGGTGTTCCAAACCGGAGTGGCCTCATAACCGAAGGCCGGATTATCCCTACCGGGGCTTAGAACGTCTCTTATTGGGCTTGTAATGCGGCCGGCTTGAAAGTGCGTCGACTTCTTAGCTTCGCTGGGCCTCTTCCATTCCCCCAAGACCCGTTCTACGAATCTATCTCTTAACTTCCTTAAAAACAAAAACTCTCTTTCTCTCAGGTAACAAAGCTTAACTACCTGGATACCATGTGCCTTTACTCTCCATTTGTGCTGGATTTGTGCTAGAATGCCCCCATGCTTAAGCTCAAATCCCTCACCCTCAAAAGCGGCGTGATCCAATCGCCGATGGCGGGTTGTACCGACCTCGCCTACCGCCTTTTGTCGAGATGCTACGGGATGGAATTCGCTTTCCTCGAGATGGTGGCCGCCGAATCTCTGATCCGCGAGCACGAGGGCACCCAGGAACTCATGAAAACCCTCCCCGCGGACAAACCCCTCGGCGCGCAACTGGTGGGCTGCCGCCCGGAGGCGATGGGAGAAGCGGCAGCCAAGGTGGAAGCCCTTGGGTTTGACCTGGTGGATCTTAATCTCGGCTGTCCGGTGCCTAAAATCGCCGGAAAAGGGGCGGGATCGGCCATCTTGGCCAGGCCCGTTGAAGCCAAAGCGATCTTCACGGCGGTGGTCAAAGCCGTCAAAAAGATCCCCGTCACGGTCAAGATGCGATTGGGGGTCCAAGACCCCTCGGGACACGAGGCAGTCACGATCGCCAGGATCGCCGAGGAGTGCGGGGTGGATGCGATCACCGTCCATGGGCGCACGCGGGCCCAAGGGTATTCGGGCAACGCGGACTACGAGGCGATCGGACGGGTCAAACAAGCGGTTAAAATTCCCGTGATCGGGAACGGGGATGTTCTTTCCGGCAAGGATGCGGCGCGTCTCAAGAACACGGCGGGCGTGGACGGCATCATGATCGGCCGCGGGGGGCTCGGAAACCCCTGGATCTTCAAGGACATCGAGCGGGCGCTCGCAGAAAAACCCCCGCTTCCCGAGCCCACGTTCCAGGAAAAAAAAGAAACCCTGCTTAGGCATCTCGAGCTCGAAAAAGAGTTCCGCGGAGAAAAGATGGCGCTCTTACATCTGCGGCGTATCGCCTGCTGGTACTTCAAGAACGTGCCAGGCGTAAGCGAATTCAAAGGAAGGGTGAACATCGCCCCCGAGCTTTCCGAGATGAAGCGTTTGATCGAAGAGTTCAGTCCGCTGGCCGCGGTCGAGGCACAGAGCTAACGGGAAATTTTAAGGACTTTGTATTTAAGCACGCCGGCGGGGATCTTGATCTCAGCCATCTCCCCCACTTTAAGGCCCAAGAGACCCTTCGCGATCGGTGACGTCACTGAAATTTTTCCTTCATCGAAGTTCGCCTCGTCCTGCGTTACGAGTTTATAGTTGAACTCTTCCTGGGTACTCAAATCCTTGAGCCGAACGGTCGCGCCGATGAGGACCTGGTCTTTGGCGATCTTGGATTGATCGATGATCTTGATACGGCTCATTTTTTCCTCGTACTCGGCGATGCGTCTTTCATTGAGCGCCTGGCTGTTCTTCGCGGCGTCGTATTCGGCGTTCTCGCGCAGATCGCCGAAAGCCCTGGCCTTGGCGATCTCCTCGGCGATCTGGCGGCGTTTGGCCGTTTTCAGAAATTCCAGCTCTTTCACGAATTTGTCGTAGCCCTCACGGCTCATCAAAACTTTTTCGGTCATCGCGGGGAGATCCTTTTTCTTACTGAGTTCAGTAATTCCGGCTCGTCAACAAAAGCCCGAAGATCGCCAGCCGCCGTATATCCGTCCAGGGCTCTTTCGAGCTTAAAATGGCGAACACGATCCTCTTGTCAGCGGAATAATTGGTGCCCACAAAAGTATGCTTTG
>JACPXO010000184.1 GCA_016196505.1 Candidatus Omnitrophota bacterium | reverse complement strand
TCGTAACTTCGTTCGACTGCGGGCGAAGGCATCCCGCCTCGGCCACCCCTCGAATGCTGGCTTGAACTAATCGTTCTCTTAAAGGCCAAAAAGGGTACTTCTTTCAAGCGAGACCTTGACGAGAGCGAGCGCCACGGAACACCCTCTCTTTTAAGCACCGCGAGCCGAGTCACGAGCGAGACTGCCTCGGTGGGGCAGGCGACGCGTGTCTCGCTGAAAGAAGTACCCTCTTTGGCCTAGGGGAGTAGTACGTAGAGGCGGCGCTTGGGAGAAGAGAGGGTAGCCCTTGGAAACTTACTGGATCAAGTCTTGAGGACGATCTTGCCGAAGTTTTGACGGTTTTCCATGCGGAGATGGGCCTCGGCGGCTTCTTTGAGAGGAAAAACCTGGTCAAGGGTCGGGCTTAAGATCCCTTTTTCCACCCAACGCAGGACCTGAAGAAGCTCGGCGAAACTTCCCATGTAGGAACCTAAAATACTGATCTGTTTGGAGTACAGATAACGGACCTCGATCTCGACCTTGGGTCCCGAGGTCGCCCCGCAGGTCACCAGGCGCCCGCCGCGGGTAAGCGACGAAAGATTTTTCTGCCAGGTCTCAGGGCCGATATGATCGAAAACAACCTCCACGCCTTTGCCGTCCGTGAGACGCTTGGCCTCCTCGGAAAAATCTTTGGCCTTATAGAGAATGACCTCATCCGCGCCCAGTTTTTTGGCCCGGGCCACTTTTTTATAATCCCCCACCGTCGTGAGCACCCTGGCCCCCAGGAACTTCGCGATCTGAATGGCCGCGCTCCCCACGCCGGATCCGGCCGCGTGAATAAGCACGGTTTCTCCGGGCTTGAGACCCGCGCGGCTCACGAGCATATGGTACGCCGTGAGCGACGCCAAAGGGACCGAGGCCCATTCCTCAAATGAGTATTTTTCCGAAACCGGGATCACAAAACGATCGTTCACGCTGATCTTTTCGGCGTAGCCGCCCTGGGTTTGAAGCCCGAGGATCTGGAACTCCGGAGAGAAACTGTCTTGGGATTCAAGCGCTTCCTTGAGATGACCGGGGATTTGTCCCGGTGCCACCACCACGCGATCGCCCTTTTTCAGGCGCCGCACGGCTTTGCCGGTGTCCAGCACGATCCCCGCCACATCCGATCCCGGAATATGCGGCAGGGGGATAGAAACTCCGGGAAGGCCCTGCCGGACCCAAATATCGAGATGATTTAAGGCACAGGCCTTGATGTCAATGAGAACGTCGTTGGCTTCGAGGGAAGGATCTCTGAAGGTGCCATACTTGAGAACGTCCGGCCCGCCGTGCTTTTCGAAAAAAACCGCTTTCATTCCAAATAACTTTTGACCAACTGCACGAAAAGCCGCACGCCCACGCCCGTGGCGCCTATCGGGGAAAGGAGTTTGGGAGCGCCTTCGTTCCACGCGGTGCCCGCGATGTCGAGATGCGCCCAGGTCTTGGTGTGCTCGGCGAATTCTTTGAGGAACATCCCCGCCGTGATCGTCCCAGCGTACTTCTTGCTGATGTTCTGAATGTCGGCGTAGGTGGCCTTGATCAGGGGGCGATACTCGTCCCAAAGCGGCAGTTCCCAACAGCGTTCGCCGGTTTGTTCACCGGCTTCTTTGATGCGGCCGACGAGCTCGGGATCGGTGCCCATAAGCCCGATCGCCAGATCCGCGAACGTCGCGGCACAAGCGCCGGTGAGAGTCGCGGCATCCACAAGCGCCTTGGGCTTGAATTTTTTAGCGTACTCGAGTGCGTCGGCCAAAATGAGCCGCCCTTCGGCGTCGGTATTCAGGACCTCGACGGTTTTTCCGTTCAGACAAGTGATGATGTCTCCCGGCCTTTGGGCCCTCGACCCCGGCATATTCTCGCACACAGGGGTAAGCCCCACGACTTTCACGGAAAGTTTCAAATTCGCGATCGCCTTCATGGCGCCGATCACCGCGGCCGCGCCGCACATGTCGAATTTCATCTTGTCCATGTCGTTCGAGGGCTTGATCGAGATCCCGCCGGTATCGAACGTGATGCCTTTGCCGACGAGCACGATCGGGTCCTTGAATCTCGGCCGGGCGGGGCGATTCTCCAAGATAATGAACTGTGGCTCTTCGGCGCTGCCCTGGGAAACGCCGATCATCCCTCCCATTTTCAAATTTTTGATCTCACGAAGTCCGAGGACACGGCAGCTCAACCCGTTCTTCCTGGCCATCTCCCTGGCGGCCGCGGACAAACGGCGCGGCGTCATGACATTGGCGGGCTCATTGGCAAGGTCGCGGGTGAAGCACACGGCCTCCGACACGATCTCGGCTTCGCGGACGGCGCTCCGGACACTCGCCGAGGAGGCGCCGGAGTCCGAAAAAAGAACTAAACTTGCGATCTCATGGCTTGAGCCGGGTTTTGATTTGTATCGGTTGAAGCGATAATCCGAAAGGCGGGCGCCCTCCACCGCGGCTGAGGCGATTTGGCTTGCGGAAAATTTTCCCCGGAAACTATCCAGATCCATCCCCAGCGTCTGCGCTTTCAGGCGCTGGCCCTGAGACACAAGTTTCGCCGCGGCGCGGCGTATCCTTTCCAGGGTGAATTTATCGCGCCGGCCCAGGCCTATAGCCAGCGTAAAACCCGCGGAAGCGTTTCTGGAAGATAAAAGGAGTTCGGAGCCGCATTTGCCGTCGAATTTCTTGGCGGCCAATTCTTTGGGAAGCGGTCTCTCTCCCTCGAAATAGCCCACGGCGCACACGTCGGCGTTTTTAAACGGTTTTTTGGAAAAAATGGCGGTGATCTTCACGCGTGGCCTCGTTTTAAGATTTGGTTTCAGCCGGACTTCCCGCGGAGTTGAGGATTTCCAAGCGAGCCCTCACGGTCCCGCGCACCGGTTTCGGAAGACTTTCCATCAAAAGAAGCGTTTTCTGCCTCGAAATGGCGTTTGGAAAATCGAGTTTTATGGAAAATTCGTGGGAGACCTTGACGCCCTGCTTTTGAAGCGAAACGAGCATCCCGGCGAACTGTTTGGCGTCTTCGAGCCCGTCGCCGTTGAACTTGAGCTCGACGCTCTTGATGCCTCTCACCTCTTTGAAGCGCGTCTCGATATCCTTTTTGACCTGCATCGGCGATACAAACGTTTCGCTTTCAAAAACTCGTGTCATAATCTCCCCAAAAATATTCGTTGAGTGTTTGTTGTGTTTGTTGAAAACCGATTATAGACGAAAGAAAGCCAAGATACAACAAAATGTGACAGATTGTCCGCCCGCACGTGCCGTCTAGACACACTACCCTTCTCGCCCCAAGGGGCTGACGCCAGATAGGACCCGCTTCTTGGACAACTCGTGGGGGTGTAGTGACGGGGAAAGACTCGGAGTATTAAGTGTGAATCGGCTCGGTCGTGAGCAGGGGGGTCATCTCGCCGGCTTCTTTGTAGCCCAGCTTTCTTAAAAAACCTTGGATCAATTCTTCCTCGACCTTCGTACAGTGTTCATGTTCCATGGTGGGACACGGGATCTGCCCTCCGGCGATCATGCCATGGCCTCCGGCCGTCCCCTTTTTCCCGATGAGACGCCTCAAAAAATTCCCGGCCTCGCCTTTCGTATTCGTCGTGCGGATGGAGACCACGATCCTCTCCTTAAACCGGCCCACGCACAACGACCAGCTGATCCGTTCACAACGCAGCATGAAATCCGCGATGAACGGGACAAAATCCGGGTTTTGCACTTCGCCGAGCGTTGTGGCCACCGCGTTTTTGTAAACAAAACTGTGGTGAAGCGCGCGGTTCAGCGTCACAAAATAATCCCTGGGGAGCCGCGGGTGCTCGATCTGCGCGAGGATCTTTTTATTGCTTAAAGGGAAAAGCGCCAGGTACGCCTGGATGTCCTTCTCGCCGGCCTCGCGGCCCAGGTCCTGCGTCTCGGAACTGATACCGTAGGACAACGCCGTGGCCAAAGTCGAAGGGACTTCGAGCCCGCTTTCCATGAGGTACTCGGTCAAGATCGTCGCGGTGGCTCCGTAGTTTGTGCGTACATCGGCGAAATCAACGCGGGTCGTTTTCCGGAGCGGGTGATGGTCGATCACGATGAGGGGTTTCCGATTTTTTGGGAATGAGGAGTTCCCGGTCTTGGGCTGTGTGTCCACCATCGCGAAATTCACGCCGGGCTTGAAATCTTTGTCGGTCAGAAGCGCCACACGCAGGCCTAACACGCGGATCATCGCGCGGTTTTCGGCGCGGCCGACGATGCCGCCGTAACGCACGACGCTCGGGACCTTGAATCTGTTTTTGACGATGTAGGAAAGCGTGACCGCGCTCGAGACGGAGTCCGGGTCGGGGTTGTCGTGCGTGAGCACGACGAGGCGCCGGGTGCCTTTAAGCGCCTCCTCTATTTTCCGGTAACACTGCTGGATCTCTTCGGTGTTGGTGAACATGACTTATGCGTAACTTTAGGAATACCGCGGACAGGCGGGATCCACTTCCACCGACCAGGCGTCGATGCCGCCGGCGAGATTCTTTACTTTTTTGAAACCGGCTTTATTGAGAAATTGAACGGCCTTCGCGCTGCGGCCGCCGAAATGGCAGTGCACCACGATCTCATCGGCGCTGTCGAGCTCATGCACTCTTTTCGGAAGATCCCCGAGCGGGATGAGCTTTGAGCCGACAAGCCGGTTGATCTGGTATTCGGACGGCTCGCGGACATCCACCAGAACGAATTTCCTGTTTTCGTCCATCCAGCGCTTGAGATCCTTCACCTAAACTTCTTCAATGCCCATTTTGTCAGTGTCTCCTTTTTTTTCTTCCCCGCGGGTGAGCCCGCAAAATTGGTCGTAGTCGATGAGCTCCTTGATCGTCGGATGATCCCCGCACACGGGGCAATGGGGATTGCGCCTGAACTTCACTTCCCTGAAGCTCATCTTGAGC
>JACPXO010000181.1 GCA_016196505.1 Candidatus Omnitrophota bacterium | reverse complement strand
TCTCCTTATGGTCCTTTCTTTTCTATCAAAGATCCTGAGAAGACACAAGCGCTTTGATCTTGGAAAGCGCCCGCGCGGCTTCTTCCTCTCCCCGCTTAATAAAAATTTCCGGTTTGAAAAAATCGACCCAACTGGCGTTCGGCACCACGGGGCGTATCACAAGGTCCGCCGAAGCCCCCTCGATCTCGGCGATCTGGGTCTCCATGGATTGGATCGTATTCATCAGGATATCAAAAACGTTCGGCGTGAACCGGCGAATAAGGAACTTCTTGATCCGATGCATTTCCTGCACCACAAAATTTTTCTGGCGAATGAGCCCCTCTTCCTTTTCGGCCGCCTCCTCGATCAGGATCTTCCTCTCCAAAATATCCTTCAGAGTTGGGAATACGTTCACCGCGATGATCTTATTAGCGCCCGCCCTTCGGAGCGTCTCGATAGGCAAAGGGCTTAAAATACCGCCATCCACCACCCAGTCGCCGTACATGAAAACCGGCTTAAAAATAGCGGGGATCGCTATCGAGGCCCTCACCGCATCGGCGATGAATCCGGTTTCAAACACCTTGATCTGACGTGTAGAAAGATTCGCACCGACGATCTTAAGGGGAATCCGGCAGTCGTCGAATGTTTTGTTGCCCAAATGTTTTCTAAAATGCCTGACGATGCGCCGGCCGTCCAAAAGACCCCGGACCGGATAGAGGCTCACATCCAAGAGCTGACTGAATTTCACCATCCCTCTCACGTCTTCGGCCGCCTCCTGGATCTCCGGGCTCGATTTCCCGACCGCGTAGAGAGACCCTATCAACGCTCCGATACTGGATCCGGAGATCATATCAATGGGGATATTTTCGCGTTCGAGGACCTTCAAAACCCCGATATGCGCCAGCCCCAGCGCCGCGCCGCTTCCCAAAACTAAACCCACCAGGTTATGGCTGATCCGCCGGGCCATATGGCGCACGACGCGTGAGTACTCCGCCGCTGGCTCGCTGACCACGAACGGCATGGAGCTGGCCTCTTCGCGCTCTCCGAGGCCCTTGGTCGCGGGCAAAGAATAAACGGGTTTGTCCCCGAAAAGCTCCCTTTTGGTGGTCACGGTGGTGCGAATGCCCATCAAAACTTCGTTGATCACTATCGAGATGCGGTTTTCGGGAAAAGACAGGTTTTTTTCCAATTCAGCGACGATGTCCCGCGTCTCGGTCACATTGTTGAGACTGCTGTCCGTCAAAAAACACATCGTGTCGGACTGCTTCAGGGCCTTGATCACCATGCCGTCGATCCCATGCGGCAGATCGATGATGATAAAGCGGTAATCGATCGCTAAGTGATTCAGAAGGGAAACAATGATCGCCTCGCCAAGCGCGTCTCCTTCCTCATGCCCGACGCTCAAAACCTCAAAACCGACCGGATGGCGCACCAAAAAGTTGGCAAGGGCCCCGGGTGCGGCATTTGAAATATTATGAAACTGCGCGATCGGGACTTTTTTGGCCATGTGAAGTTTTGCGGAGATCTCCGACCCGGAGGGGCTCATATCCAGCAGAACGGTTTTCTGACGCGTCTCCTGGAAAAGACTGGCGGCCAGGTTGATGGAAAACTCCGTGCGGCCGACGTGGTTCTGGTTGCTGAAGATGGTGACGATATCGCTTGGCATGAGCAGCCGCGAACGCGTTTCGATGCCTTTGACGCGCGAGCTCAGCCGCCGGCTTATCTCGAGGGAAACAGAAGCACTGGATTCGGTGATACGCTTAAAATCCTCTTTCTTAAGCTGCAAAAGCAGGGAGTCTGAAAGCGCGCGCAATGTCGCCGAATGGGGTTCATGGGTTAAAAGAGCCATTTCGCCAAAGTAATCTCCCCGGCGGATGTAGGCCAGGACCTTCTTCTTGTCCAGAGAACCGAGCGAGACTTCAAAACGGCCGGAAACCACGATGTAAAAACTGTCCGCGGGCCCTCCCTCCTCGTACACCGTCTCGTCCTTTTTGTACTCCACCAAGCGGGTCAGACGGCTGATGGACTGGAGTTCCCATTGGCTCAAGCCGGCAAAAAGAGGGCACAAAGACAGAAAACTGATCTTGTCGATCTTGTCGGGTTGGGGGTGAGACTCCGGGCCTAGGGAAAATTCCATCTCAAGGCTTAAGCCGGCTGTCGATAAAGGCCTTAAGCAGAACTTGGTTCCTGGAACTGACTTCGGAAAAAAAGATAGCGATGAGCGTCCTTCCGGTCGCGTCGTTCTTTTCTTTCCGGACGACGACCCCGATAAGCCGCAGGGTTTTATTCGGAGGGATCCCCACGCTGATGCGAACTTTGGTCATGAGGGGGATATCGCGGTCCACGACGCACAAGGCGCCGGAAGCGCTGATGTTGAGCGTGGTGGCAAGGAGGTCGTATTCTTCGTGCCCGATCTGAAACACGAGATTCTCGGGAACGCGGACGGCGCGGCGCCTCTCGAGAATAGGTTTTGGGATCCTCATGGGTAAATCCGCACTCCGGAAAACCGGCTTTCGATCAAGCCGTCGAAGACTGGCTGCCTGCGGCGTCGGCGGCAGGGCTTGGAGCCGCCGCGCTTTGAGCCGCCGCACTTTCAGCCTTTTTGGCCTTTTCGGTCTCTTGCGCAAGAAAGATCTTGAAGGCCTTCTTATTCGCAAAATATTTTCCATTGCGGTAATACCAATCTTTGCGCCGTATTCTTTTGTTCGACTGCGCACAGTTGGTGGGACGGGACTTCTTTTTCTTGGGAGCGCGCCCGGGTTTTTCGGGTGTTTCCGGTTTAGGGGCGGCGCTTTTCTCAGTTTCTTCAGCCACGAGGTTGTCTCCGCTAATTTTTTTTCAAAACCTTGGGTTCTTTTTTTAT
>JACPXO010000182.1 GCA_016196505.1 Candidatus Omnitrophota bacterium | reverse complement strand
TTCGTGATCAAAAAGTCCTTCGCCGGCTGATCCAGCTGTATCTCGATGTCCTTTTCGTGCAGACGCTTCATGAGCTGTTCGATCTCGATGTCGATGATGCGTTCGAGGTCCTGACGCGTCAGGCGCTGGAAAACGACGATATCATCCACGCGGTTGATGAACTCGGGCTTGAAGGTTTTCTTGACCTCCTCCATCAGGCGCGTTTTCATGTCTTTGTAGTCATTCGAGAATTCCGGCGTTTTAAAACCGATGCTTCCCTCTTTTTTCAGGAGGTCCGCGCCGATGTTGGAGGTCATGATGAGGAGGACATTCCTGAAATCCACTTTCCTCCCGAGGGAGTCCGTCAAACGACCCTCCTCAAGCACCTGCAAGAGCATATTAAAAACATCCGGATGCGCTTTCTCGATCTCATCGAGAAGCACGATGCAATAAGGCCGGCGGCGGACACGTTCGGTGAGCTGCCCTCCCTCTTCGTAGCCGACGTAACCCGGAGGAGCGCCCACCAGCCGAGAGACATTGAACTTTTCCATGTACTCCGACATGTCGAACGTAATGAGCGCGTTCTCGTCATTGAACATAAATTCGGCCAAGGCGCGCGCCAAAAGCGTTTTGCCGACACCGGTAGGCCCGAGGAATATGAAAGAGCCGATGGGGCGCTTGGGGTCTTTCAGGCCCGCGCGCGACCGGCGGACGGCGTGCGTGATGGACGAGATTGCTTCCTCCTGGCCCACCACGCGCTTTCTGATCTCCTCTTCCATTCTCAAGAGACGCGCGCTCTCTTTTTCTTCCAAACGCGAGACCGGGATGCCGGAGATCTTGGAAATGATCTGGGCGATTTCCTCCTCGCCGATCTCAAGCTCCACTTTCGAACGAGACTCCATCCACTCTTTTTTCGTCCTGTCGAGCGAGCGGCGAAGCTCCCGCTCCTGGTCGCGGAGCGCGGCGGCCTTTTCAAAATCCTGCTCTTTGATCGTGTCTTCTTTCTCGCGCTTCAAAAGCTCGAGCTTTTTCTCAAGTTCCTTGATCTCGGGAGGCGCGGTGTGCGTGGACAATCGCGCGTGCGCGCCCGCCTCGTCGATGACGTCGATGGCCTTGTCCGGCAGGAAACGTCCCGCGATGTAACGGTCGGAAAGTTTCGCGGCCGCCTCGAGCGCCACGTCCTGGATCTTGATCCGGTGATGCGATTCATACTTGTCCCTTAAACCGCGTAAAATTTGAATGGTCTCGTCCACCGACGGCGGGTCGACCATGATGGTCTGAAAACGCCGTTCAAGCGCCGAATCTTTTTCGATGTACTTGCGGTATTCATCGAGCGTGGTCGCGCCGACGCATTGGATATCCCCGCGAGCCAGGGCCGGTTTGAGGATGTTGGAGGCGTCGATCGCCCCTTCGGCGCCGCCGGCGCCGACCAGGGTATGAAGCTCATCAATGAACATGATGATATTTTCCGTGCGCTTGATCTCGTCCATCACCGCCTTGATACGCTCTTCGAACTGCCCGCGGTATTTGGTGCCGGCCACCATGAGCGCCAGGTCCAGCGTGATGACACGCCTATTTTTTAAAAGTTCGGGCACGTCACCGCTCACGATCTTCTGGGCCAGCCCTTCGACGATGGCCGATTTTCCGACGCCGGCTTCTCCCAAGAGCACCGGATTATTTTTCCGGCGGCGCGAAAGCGTCTGCATCACGCGCTCGATCTCGTCCTCACGGCCGATCACCGGGTCAAGCTTCCCTTCGCGCGCGAGCTTCGTCAGATCGCGGCCAAAGGCGTCGAGCGCCGGCGTTTTGGTCTTCGAGGTCGGAGCGCTGGGCCCGGAGGCGGGCGCCCCTTGTGAAAATTGCGACCCCGGCGTCGTCGATCCCAAAAGTTTGATCACCTCTTCGCGGACTTTTTCAAGGTCCAACCCCATGTTCATAAAAACCTGACTGGCGACGCCCTCGCCTTCCCGGATGAGCCCTAACAGCAAATGCTCGGTGCCGATGTAGTTGTGCCCGAGCGTGCGGGCTTCTTCCATGGCCAATTCCATGACTTTTTTGGCCTTCGGCGTGAAGGGAAGGTCCCCGGAAACCACCGTCGCGGGCCCCAGCTGCACGAGCTTCTCCACCTCGAGACGGATATTGTTGAGGTTCATCCCCAAACTCTGAAGCACGGCGGCGGCCACGCCCTCGCCTTCCCTCAAAAGCCCGAGCAATACGTGTTCGGTGCCGATGTAATCATGGTTGAACCGCTTGGCCTCCTGTTTGGCTAAAAGGATCACTTTCCTGGCGCGTTCGGTAAATTTATTGAACATAGCGTCTCCCTCTGATTTTATTTATTTGCCTTCAAGCCGCCTGCGAATAAGATAGGCGCGTTTCACGTCCCGCTGGGCCGAACTTAAGAGGCGTCCCTCGATCTTTTGCAAATGCGCCGGTTGCGTCAAAATAAAAAGCTCGTTCACGGCACGCCGGTCGATCTCCAAGATCGAACCCATGTCCACACCCAAACGCACCATCGACAGAAGACTCATCGTTTCTTTGGTGTTGATGATATGCGCGCTCTGGAGAGTCCCGTGGGCGCGCCAAATTTTGTCCTGCAGAACCTCCCGGTTCGTTTTCATCAGGGTCTTTCTCGCGTTCTCCTCATGACCGATGACTTGACGGATGATGCGTTCCAGATTGTCGATGATGTCTTCTTCGGCCGAACCCAGCGTCACTTGGTTCGAGATCTGGAAAAAATTGCCGTCCGCCTCGGTGCCTTCCCCGTAAAGCCCGCGTGCCGTCATCCCGAGCTTGGTGATGGCCTGGAGCACGCGCGTGATCTGCTTGGTCATCACAAGCGACGGCAGGTGCAGCATCACCGACGCCCGAAGCCCGGTGCCGGTGTTCGTCGGGCAGGCCGTGAGATACCCCCATTCGGGCGTGTAAGCGAACTTGGCCTTTTTATGCAGGCCGTCGTCCAGCCGGCAGGCGATCCTCCAGCACTCCTGCAGGTTCATGCCCGACTGCATCACCTGGATCCTTAAATGGTCTTCTTCGTTGATCATAACACTGGCGATCTCTTTGTCGCCGATCACCACCGCCTTGAATTCGGGGCGCAAGATGTGTTCGCGGCTCACCAAGTGCCTTTCCAGCAAAAACTGTTTATCCACATCGTCGATGTCGCCCATGCGCACGTAAAGACTGTGATGCAAAAGTTCCACGGCACCCACGGCCTGCTCGAGCGCTTCCAGGGATTCCTTTTCCTGTTTTTTTGAAGCCCAGTGGGAAAAGGGCACCTTGTCTAAATTTCTCGCCAGGCGGATGCGCGAACTCATCACGATATCCGAGTTGGGGCCCGTGCCCCTCAACCATTCGCAGGTCTGTTTCAGCAAAGGGTCGACTTGACTCACGTTTTGTTTTCCTTGATCTTTTTTTCCAGAAATTTGATCTTGTCGCGAAGGGCCGCGGCCTCCTCGAACTCCTCGCGTTTCACCGCCTTCTGGAGCTCTTCCTTGACGGTGCGAAGGTCTTCATGAAGCTTCGAAAGCGCCTTTTGCTCTTTCAAATGGTCGGGGCTCGGCGATTTCCCCATGTGCTGGTTCGACCCATGGATCCGCTTAAGCAACGGCGCCAAGCTTGACCGAAAAACCGTGTAACACTCACTGCAGCCCAAGCGTCCCACCTTTTTAAAATCTTCATAGGTCAAGCCGCAGTGGCCGCACTTGTTCTTGACGACCGTCCCCCCGGGCTCCGGGGTGGTCTGCACGTCCGACAAGGCTGCCAAAAGGTCCGCGATGCCGAAATGCTGTTCGGCGTCCGAGCCCTTCTCTTTCGCGCAAGATTCGCAAAGATTGAGCTTGGTGATCTGCTCGTTCACGATCTCCGTCAGATGCACCGTCGCTTTATTTTTTCCGCACTCATCACAGAGCATGGACACGGGGCCGCCTCAATTC
>JACPXO010000191.1 GCA_016196505.1 Candidatus Omnitrophota bacterium | reverse complement strand
GAGACGCTCTTCCTCTAGGGACCCGAGTGCTGTGGTGACCTGGCTCCGTGTGATCTTTCCTTCGGAGGAGGCGATCATCTGGTCCAAAATGGACTGGCTGTCGCGGAGCGAGCCGTCGGCGGCCTTGGCGATGGTAAAGAGCGCCTCCTCATCGACTTTGATCTTTTCTTTTTTGCAGATCTCCTCGAGGGTGGACACGATGCGGGTGATCGGGATACGCCGGAAATCAAAGCGCTGACAGCGCGAGACTATCGTCGCGGGGACTTTGTGCGCCGCCGTTGTGGCGAAGATGAATTTCACGTGGGCCGGCGGTTCCTCGAGGGTTTTGAGCAGTGCGTTAAAGCCGTCCGCCGTGATCTGATGCACTTCGTCAATGATGTAAATTTTGTACTTGCCGAGGGCCGGCGCGAACTTCACGTTTTCCCTGAGCGCGCGGATCTCGTCAATGCCGCGGTTCGAGGCGCCGTCTATCTCAAAGACGTCGAGCGAGCGCGCGTGTTCGATCTCAACACAGGTTTGGCACTCCCCGCACGGGGTCGGCGTCGGGCCGTTCTTGCAGTTCAAGGCCTTGGCGAAGATGCGCGCCATGGAGGTTTTGCCCACCCCGCGCGGGCCGGTGAAAAGATAGGCGTGGCCGATGCGCTTTAAACGGATGGCGTTCTTGAGGGTGGTGACGAGAGGGTCCTGGCCGATCACCTGCTCGAAGGTCTTGGGTCGATACTTTCTGGCGATGACAAGATAGGGCGGGTTGTTTCCCATAGCTCATAATTTATTCGATAAGGGAGGGTTTCGCAAGCGATATCTCCGGAAGGCCCCTGTGACGGTTGTCACAGTTTTTTCTCAAATCTAAGGGTAAGCTCTTAAGTGACCCCCGAACAAGGAGCCAGAGGCCATGAGACCGGCAGAGATCCATTATCTTAAGTACCGTCCACTTTACGAAGAAGCCATCAAGACCTTCGTCTGCGAGCATTGTATCGACCACGGCGCCGACGGCGTGTGCCATTCCAAAGATCCCCAGAGCTGCGCGGTGTTCCGCTACTTAAAGGACCTCGTCGAGATCGCTTTCGAGCTTCACGAAAGAAAAGTGGAGCCCTACGCGCAAGCCGTGAGACAGCGGCTCTGCCTCACGTGCAAAAACTCCTCTGCCGACGGGGAAAAATGCGGGGTTCGGGAATGCCTGGATTGCGCGCTGGACAGGTACTTGCCGCTTGTGCTCGAGGCGATAGAAAAAGTCCAGTCGACTCTCGCTGCTTCTAAAAACTAACCCTTCGAATATTTCTTTAAGAGCGCTCCCACGAGAAATGTAAGTTCGACCACGAGGTAATACATCACCCAGGTCATTCCCCCTGAGCCGAAGCCATAACTGTGCAGTCCGCGGCCGAGCACGAAGTTCACCCCGTACCAGGTCATCAAGACCAGCAAAAAACCGACGATGGCGCTCACCGCCATCCAGTAGCCATTGATGAGTTTCGAGTACCGGAGGTGCACGACTACAAGATAACCCAAAAATGTAATAAGTGCCCAAGTTTCCTTCGGGTCCCATCCCCAAAACCGTCCCCAGGATTCATTAGCCCAGACGCCTCCGAGGACAGTGCCGACCCCGAGAAGCAGTACCCCCACCTGGATCACGCGGTAGATCAGGTTCGCGGACATATCCGCGGCGGCTTTTGGAAGTTTCCCTCGCCACTCGAGAATAAGATGCCGGTGGCCCAGGCCCATCGCCAGCCCAAAGACGCCGTAACTCGACACGATCGTGAGGACATGGATGGTCAGCCAGTAATTACTGCGGAGCACCGGGACCAGCACCTCGAGGTTAGAATCGAGGGGCAAAAGCGTCCCATAGATCATGATGAGCGCGCTGATCGCCGCACCCACCGAAGCGAAGGTGAGATTTTTCTTTACGAGAGAAAATAGGCCGGCCACCACCATGAGCGCCCAGTTCATGTAGACCATGGACTCGTACATGTTCGAAACCGGAGGTCGTTCAAGGATGAGGATACGTAAAACCAGCCCGAAGGAATGGAAAAAAAGCGCGGCGGCTAAAAAGAAAATACCCAAGGCCCGCCCGGTTCTTGACTTTCGATAGGCCGTGATCACCACGAAAGCCAAAAGATAAGCGACCCAGGACCATTGGAACGGTTGTGACGCAAAATAGCAGATCTCAAGCCCTATCTTGTGGCGAAAGCGGCCGCCGGTGGCTTCGTGCGTGTCCTCAATCCAGCGCTTGGTCTCCTGGGTAAACTGATCGTACTGTTTCGTTCCGTAGAGCTCGACGAGTTTATGAAAGCCAGCGGCGCGCGCGCCCCGGTCTTCGTGAGGCGACAGCCACCGGTTGTCTTTCTCATCGCCCGGAATGACCTTTACAGACTCCCATTCCGTAAGCTCTTTTACCAGGATCATGCGCTGAAAAAGCGTCTCGGCGTCCTGTTCGAGTTTAAGGGGTCTCTCATCGTTGTCCCGTTTCGTTTGAGAATGGCGAACCAGCGACTCGATCGTCGCGGCCCCTGGGATGATCTCTTCATAAGAGAAATCGAACCGGTCTTGAGGCAACCCGAGTTTGGCGGACAGCTCCTTCGAAGGCATGCGGATCCAGGGGATCTGCGACGCGCCTTCCTTAAGATAGAGCGCTTTGAGGACCAGCGCCACCGGCGACTCGTGATGCCAGTTTTTTTTGCCCGAAATCGTTTCAACGGTTTGCCGCGAGAAAGCGTCGAAGGATTTCACCCGTCCGTTGTGCTGGATCGCGATGGACCGGGCCGCGTCCGCGGGAGACCCGCTGAAACCCAACGCCGGAAAACCACAGACAAGAAGAAAAGACAGGGCAAGCCCGCGGACGAACATTTTCGGCGTGTGGTTCATATCAGCTCCTTGGAAGTGAGGAAAAAGGTTTGACCCAAAACACGAGCGCTACTCCGATGAACAGCACGATCGCGCCTCCGTAGATCAACCCGATACCGGGATTCTTGGCAATGGTAAATATCGAGGTCTCCCCGACCTCCGGGTCCTGCGAAAAAGAGGATTGAAAGATCCGGTACCCTTTGTAATCCAGGGGCTTGTTCATGCTGATGGTCCGGTGCAGCATGACGCCTTCCGCGGGGTCCTCGAGCGTCACATCGCTCTCATAAGACGCGGCGGACCGGGTCCCCGGGTAGTCGACTTTGCGAAAGTCACGCAAAGAAAGCGTAAAAGGAACCGGAGCGGATTTTTGCCGCAAAGCGACTAAAATCAAACCGTCCGAAAGATGAAAATGCCCCGGCGCGCCTATAAAGATCCAATCCTCCGCCGCCGTTTTGCCTTGGTCCAGGAGCGCCACGCGAAGAGCGGGCCCCTCACTGGTCCTTTTATCGGCGCGTACCGCGGTTTTGCCCACCACAGCCCGCTCGGCGAGTGTTTCCACCGTGAAGGAAAAATCCATCCAACCCGTGGTATAGGTTTTCCCTGGCTCTAAGGTGCCTCCGGAAACGGTTTTTTTCGAACGCGCCTCATACGCCCACGACTCGCCCGCCGCGGACGGCGAGAAAAACGTGAGCGAAGGCCTGCCCGAACCAGCCTCTGGCGCTGTGAAATCAACCGAGTAGCTTGAGCCGGCGCTTTTGCCGTGCAGTGATTCGAAATCCGGATAAGCGGCGAACTTTATGAACGATTCCTTTTTACCATCAGGGGTGATGAGATCGAAAAGAACGGCCGGGTTGTGGGGCTCGTCCGACACGCTGATGAGTTTCTGCCCTTCACCCACCCGGGCGTCCGGGTAATAGCGCAGGTTGGCTATCTTCGCATTCAGCGTCTTTAGGCGCGTTTCGGAGGGGGTTTCGGCGGAGATCGTGAGAGACTCGGTTTTACCGGACTTTGAATCGACGATCCTCAATGTGGGCGCATCCACGGCCGCCGTGTCGGGCCGCCTCGTATCGGATCTTCGCAAAAGGATCTCGGCCGGCCCCATGTCCGCGCGGTGGGCCGAGGGTTTATAAGGATGTTTCTCGACAAGCCAGAAAGATTCTTCAAGCCCCACGGTCTGGCTGGTCAGCTTCAGCCGGATCGCGGCGTTGGATTCTCCGTCCTTGGATTCTTCGATCACAAACTCGGGTTTCGCCTCGTCAAACCACCCGTCCGCTTTTAGGACAAAGCGGCCGTCCGTCCCCACCGCTAAACTTTTTTTCTTTTGAAGCTCGTCCAGACTGAACAAGTGGGATTTTTCGTCCGGCGTCTTCACCATCACCGCGTATCCGGAGGCAAGGACGCTTTTCTTGCCCTCCCCTTCGGTGAGG
>JACPXO010000179.1 GCA_016196505.1 Candidatus Omnitrophota bacterium | reverse complement strand
TTGGCATTGCCGACCCGGAGAAAAGGTTTCATTTCAACCAGAGCATGCTCGTAAGCATAAGGGGAAATATCAAGACCGGTAATATTCAGCCCTGGTATCAGTTTTTTAAAATCATACAACATAAAGCCCTTCGCACAGCCCACATCGAGCACCGACGCGTCTTCGGTAAGGCGGTAATGATCACAGAAACGCCTGACCGTGTCCGTCCAAAACCGCGGATGATAATTATAACCGCCATAGCCATACAGACGATCTCCGTCAAAGTATTCTTTGCCAAACCGCCTGGCAATCCCTAAAAGTTTTTGCTCAACCAGGACTTCCGTATTATCGGGATTGGCTGGACGTGGCATAAGCCATCCCTCCCCGGCCAGTTTTCGACGCCCGCGTTCCTCGACCGGCCGGCTGGATCGCGGGTACTTATCGAGTAAATTTATTTCAGCCATAGTCCCTCCTTAATTCTTAATTTATCCTTGTCGCTTCAGCAAATTCTTTTCTATTCAAATAAGGAGCCATGTCTTCAAAGGGTCTAGCCATGTAGGTTCCGTCCGGTTTTTTGTCAAAACCGATACGCGGGACCACCTCTCCGTCCCTAGGCATGATGATGTCACAAAGAACCGGCCCTGGCTGAGCCAACACGCGCCGGATCTTCCGGACAAGCTCCTTAGAGTGTGACACCCTCTCCGTTCTCAGGCCGTATGCCTTGGCGACTTTCAAAATATTCGGCAAACTAACTCCCCCATGCTTCTCGGACCCGGTATAGCGGCCGCCTAAAAAGTCCCGTTGAGTATGGCGAATCGACAAATAGCCGTCGTTATTGAAAATAAATATTTTGATCGGCAGCTTGTGGTGAACGATGGTTTGTAATTCCTGAATGTTCAACTGGGCGCTGCCGTCGCCACAAAGGCAAATGGTCCGTTTTTTGCTGTTTGCCAAGCATGCCCCGATACTCTCCGGCAATCCTGTTCCCATCGCGCAAATCCCCGCTGAAATGATAAGACGCTGACCGGGTTTTGTCTTAAGGGCTTGAAACGCCGTATAAACCACAGTACCTCCACCATCTACCACCACCACATCCCCTGCCCGCAGCTCTTGAGAAAGGGTGTCTACAAACACATAGGGGTTTACCCGATTCTTTTGCCGGTGCCATTCTGTAGGAATCGTGTTATACCTGGACTGGAACTGAGCGCATTTCTTACGCCAAACGTTGACGGAACTTAAGGAAAAACGGCCCAACTTTTTCACAAGCGCCCCCAAAAAAACTTTTACGTCCGAAGAAATCGCAAGATCTATCGGAAGATCTCTGGATTCAAGCTCCGCCGAATCGATATCGACCACGATTTTTTTGGCGGAACGTGCAAAAACCCCGACCGCAGTGCCGGTCAGCGGAATGCTCAGGTGAGACCCCAGAGCCAAAAGCAGATCACAAGTCTGGACGGCGAGATTGGCTCCCCGCTGTCCCGCGATTCCGGGACGGCCCGTATAAAGCGCGTGTCTCGTCGGAAGAATATCGCTGGCATTCCAACTTGAAACAAAAGGCCACTTTATCTTTTCAATGAATTCTTTAAACTCTTTTTCGGCGTGAGCCAGCCGGATCCCATGCCCAGCCAGCACTAAAGGACGCTTAGCAGCCGCCATAAGATTAAGGCATCTCTCTAACGAATTCACCCAATGGGTGTTCAGAAGTAAGTGATTTTCATCGCACGGTGGTTTGAACCCTTCTAGTTTATCCGGATCAATAGAGGCCCACTGGAAATTTAGGGGAATATCCACCCATACCGGTCCGGGCCTGCCGGTGGTCGCAAGGTACACCGCTTTTTCAAGACAGTACTTTATCTTGGAGGGGTCCTCAAGCATCACGGCGTATTTCGTAACCGGAGACACGAGCGACACGATGTCGAGTTCCTGGGTACCCACTTGGCGAACCGCTTTTCCCCGCGAGGAGTGCTCGATACGGGCCTGGCCCGAAATATAAAGCGAAGGGATGGAATCAAGCCATGCCGCGCATACGCCCGTCAAAGCGTTTGTTCCGCCGGGGCCGGTAGTCACAAAAGCGGCCCCGAGACGCTTGGACACGCGCGCATAGGCCTGAGCGGCCAAGGCGGATGCCTGCTCGTGATGGTTGAAAATAGGTTTTATCCCCGGAGTCTTCGCTACGGAATCGAACAGATGCACGACCGCACCGCCCGTCAAACCAAAGACGTGACGTATCCCCTGTTTCTTCAAAAACCAAGCTATGTAATCGCTTAATTTCATCAGCTCACGTTGAAATAATGTTTAGCTTGGCCCGCATCTACTGGAACAATAGCGCCATGGCAGAACGTCGCCAGCTTCGAACACAGGAAAAGAACCATGGGACTGATTTCCGAGGGTTTTCCAAATCGTCCCAAGGGGCATCGCTCCGCCAAGTATTTCCTGGCATGTGCGGGTCTTTCTTTCAAAACCGTGTCCCAATGGCCTCCCTCCGTCAGAACCACGCCCGGGAGCACCGCGGACATCACTACGTCTTTGGCCTCGGTAGCTAAGATACGCCCCATGCACCGCGAATAGGCCGTGAGGGCGGCCTTAGCGGAACAGTAAGGCGCCGGGCCGCTGTTTTCCATTGAAGCGCCGGCCGAGATGTTGACAATCCTTCCCCACCCTTTCTTTTTCATGGAAGGGATGAACAAATTGTTCAGTTCAATCGCAACCTCCAGATTCAGCCGAAATACCTTTCTCCAGTCGGAAATCGGGCAATAGGGATCCGTGATCCCGAGCGTGTCCCCGATGTTGTTGACGATAATATCGGGATGCCCGAAATTTTTCCAAAGCTGATCCGCCAACGCTTGAGGCGAGTCTTCCTCGGTCAACGAAATCGTCGACGCGTAATGACCGGCTTTTCTGCCTCCCATTTTTTTGAGAGCTTTTTCGAGTAGGACTTCTCTACGTGAAGTAATGGCAACCCTGGCTCCCTCTTTGGCCAAATCCAAAGCGATGGCTCCTCCTATCCCCGAAGCCCCTCCGGTCACCAACACTTTTTTTCCTTTAATCCCTAAGTCCATTTAATCACCCTTTTTAAAACTAACGGTGGTTTGGTTTGAACTTCCTGAATTTATACTGGACAGATTGATACCCTCTCAGGAGAATCTCGCAGTCCGCCGAATAGGTGATATAACGCACCCCGTAGGAGAGCATCTTTTTCAACTGCACTTCGCTTGTGACGATGGTTCCCGGAACTTTATGAGCGCGACGGATCTTTTCGACGATCTTTCTAAAAACTTTCTGAACGCGAACATGCTCGATCTGCCCGGGAACGCCGAGCGATTTTGACAGATCAAATAAACCGACAAAAAAAACATCGGCTTCCGCGCTTTCCAAGATCGCCTCCAGCATTTCGGACGAAGCCGGGTCTTCGATATGCACCGCCAGAAGCGTGGATTTGTTCGCCGCCGCTTGCATCTTTTTTGAATTCAAATGAGAGTACCCGGCGGCGCGCGTAAAAGGAGAAAAACCCCTCTGCCCTACCGGCGGGTATTTGGAGAAAGCAATGAGGTCTTCAAAATTTTGAACGTTATGAATGTTCGGGACGTGCAGACCGTGCGCCCCGGTTTCCAAAGCCCGAAGGATCTCCGGCCCCTCGGGCCCTCCCACTCTTATGAGCGGAGACACGCCGCGTGATTCGCAGGCCATGGCCATGCTTTGAGCCGTCTCAAAATTGACCGGTCCATGTTCCCTATCGATGATGATAAAATCAAGCCCGCTCTCCGCTAAAATGTCCGCCACGATGGGTGATGGGATCACGGACCACGTGCCGATCACCGTTTTCCCCGCGTTCAGCTTCTCTTTCAAAAAATTTTTCCTTAGCATTTTTTCTCCGCCAGGTTCATGGCTACCTCAATGATAAGATCTTCCTGGCCGGCCACTACCTTTCGCCGGCCAAGCTCAAGAAACACGTCTCTCGAGTCAACGCCGTACTGTTTTGAAATCCGTTCCACATGTTTTGAGAACCCAGAGAAAACACCGGCAAGACCGCTCACGATACTCACCGAACTTATCTTAGGCAGGGTCACCATCAGTTTTTCTTCCGCAAGATCGGCGGCGTCAAGCATCTTATAGAAATCGATGCCGGTTGCATAACCCATTTTTTCCAGCACGGCGACCAGGACTTCAAGCTGGGCATTGCCGGCGCCCGCGCCAAATCCGCGCGCCGAGCCATCGAGGATCTTAGCCCCGGCTTCGGCAGCGGCGATAGAATTCATGACAGCCATGCCGAGATTGTTATGGCCGTGAAACCCCACCGGTATTTTCAGAGCCGAAACCAAAGCGCTGATTCTCTCAGTCACGTCGTTGGGAAGATAAGCACCGGCCGAGTCCATTAGGATCACCCCTTGGGACCCGTAACGCTGCATTTTAAGGCACTCTTCAATCAACGCCTCTTTAGCCACCATATGGCTCATCATCAGATTCGTGTAAACCTCTTTCCCTCTCTCACGCACATAAGCGATGTGTGTCTGGGTGATGTCGGCCTCGGTACAGTGAGACGCCACGCGCACCACGTCCACTCCTGAATCAATGGCCGGTTTCAAATCCTTCTTTACCGTCGCAAATCCCGGCATGCAATGAATGCCCAGTTTGGAACGGGACAGATTTTTTCTCGCGGTCTCAAGCATCTGGCGGTCTGAAACCGGACTTTCCCCCACCTGTAAGGAAGAGGCGCCTATCCCGTTGCCGTGGCCGACCTCGACGATGGGAACCCCCGCACGGTCCGCGGCGGACGCGTAAGCGGCGATCTGGCCCAAGGACAGCTGATGACGGACGGCGTGATTGCCGTCGCGCAGCGTCGGATCACTTATCAGAACAGAGCGCACTTTCAACCCGCTTTCTTGCCTGTTTTTCGGCCGTGGCGATGGCCGCACAATTCATGATGTCGAGATTCCCCGCAAAGGGCGGAAGATAATCTCCGCGGCCCAATATTTTCACACTGGCAACGATGCGATTGCTTTCCCAGATGGGAGGCACCACTATCTGATAACCGGGAACGTAGGACTGGATCTTTTTCACCATATCCCCGAAACCTGTGCGAAGGCTCTCGAGATCGGGATTTTTGACTTTGGCGGACACCGTCACCTGCATATTAACATCGGGTTTTGCCGGATTCAAGATGAGGATGGTTTTGGCGCGCTCGCACCCCGAATAGGCGCGAATGGCTTCTTCCGTCGTCTCCACATACTCATCGATATTGATCCGGGTGCCGGGTCCTGCGCCGCGCGAGGCAATGCTGGAAACGACTTCGATATATTCGACGCTTCTCTGGGTTTTGCCGATGAGGTAAGCCAGCGGCACCGCGGCTTGTCCTCCGCAACTGACCATGTTCACATTCTGCTGGTCTAAAGAAACGCCCTCATCCACGGCGGGAATGTGCATTTTACCCACACGCGAGGGCGTCAAATCGATCACCGTTTTTCCGAGATCTTTTAAAACGGCCCAATGCCGCCTATGGTCAATGGCGTTTGTCGCGTCGAACACGAGGTCATAGTTCCTGGGCTCCTCGAGAAGCTTGTCGATCCCGCGGTCGGACACGTTCACCCCTAGGTCCCTGGCCCTCGTTAACCCCGGAGAATCGGCGTGGCGTCCGACAAAAAGAGCACATTCCAAAACAGACGATCGGAGTGTTTTGATTAAAAGATCCGTTCCGATGTTTCCGCTGCCTAAGATAGCCACTCTCAATTTCACGAAAGATCTCCTTGAAAAAAATCCAAGGGGTTAACGACCGTTGTTACCCTTAGATCACGAAGCCGGCTGAGGATAGGGCGCGCACTGTCAAGGGCCGTGATCAAAACACCGGCATTTTGAAGGTTCAGCCCGTCCCAAGGCCGGCGGATACTAGGAACAAGGTCAGGATAAGCCAAGCCGTCCCTGGCCGGATTGTC
>JACPXO010000178.1 GCA_016196505.1 Candidatus Omnitrophota bacterium | reverse complement strand
GCCGGGCCTCGGAAAAACGACCCTCGCGCATATCGTGGCCCATGAGATGAAAGCCAAGATCATGGCCACGAGCGGTCCGGCGATCGAAAGGGCCGGGGATCTGATAGGGATCTTGACCAATTTGGAAGAGGGCGACATTTTATTCATCGACGAGATCCACCGCCTGTCAAAGGTGGTCGAGGAATTCGTGTACCCCGCGATGGAGGATTGCAAGATCGATTTCGTGGTGGATAAAGGGCCATACGCCAAGACCATCAAGTTCGCGCTCAAACGGTTTACGCTCATCGGGGCCACGACGCGCTCGGGGCTTTTGAGCTCTCCCTTGCGCGGCCGTTTTGGGATCGCGTTCCATCTGGATTTCTACTCTCCCGAAGATCTGATGAAGATCATCCAGCGCTCCGCGAAACTTTTGTCCATTGACCTTGAGCCGGAAGCGGCCTTTGAACTTGCCAAGCGCTCCCGGGGCACTCCAAGGATCGCCAACCGGCTTTTGAGGCGCGTCCGGGATTACGCTCAGGTAAAGTCCCCTGGCCGCGTGAATTTGCAGACGGTGAACAAAGCGCTTCTCGGACAGGGCATCGACGCGTTGGGTTTGGATAACCTAGACCGCAAAGTGTTGCGGACGATCTTGAGCGTCTATTCCGGAGGCCCCGTAGGCATCGAATCCCTGGCGGCCACTCTCAACGAAGAACCCGATACGATCGTCGATGTTGTGGAACCGTTCCTTTTAAAAAGCGGTTTCCTGAAAAGGACTTCGCGCGGCCGGGAAACGACGACCCTGGCTTCAGAACACCTGAAAGAAACTAGCCCAGCCCAATCCAGAAATCGTGATCTCTTCAATCAAAATCGCTAAGCGCCTGCCGCTGGCGATAATTCTCGCGTGGGCGCTTGGCTTGTGCCTGCCTGGGGATCCTGCTGCGGCGATACCCGATAAACAGCCGTCCATCCGTGTTTTGATAGCGGAAAATCAGACGTTTGGGCGGTTGACCGTGAAAGGCCGCTACCTTCTCAAGCTTCTTCCCGGTGGAAAAATCGTCAAAAAGGGCGAAGGGATGTCCGGCGTGCCCGTGGTGTATACCCCGAAGGGAATTCGCCTGGGGTCTGAAGAGTTCGTTGGATCCGGGATACGCATTGAACCCGCGGAAGACCGCTCGCTTTACTTTAATCAAACGCGTTTTCGCGGGGTATTGAATATCGTGAGGGCTTCCTCGACCCCGACATTTTATGGGGTCAATACCCTCGATCTTGAGGGTTATCTGTACGGTGTATTGCATCATGAGGTGGCCCATTGGTGGCCGCTCGAGGCGCTCAAAGCGCAGGCCGTTGCCTCAAGAACCTACGCGCTTTATCAGATCCAAGTCAGTAAAAGCCAGCCCTATGACGTGAAGAGCGGTACCAGTTCCCAAGTCTATGGCGGGAGCACGGTGGAGCGATACCGTGTCAAGCGCGCCGTGGACGCGACCCAAGGCCAAGTCCTGGTTTACCAGGGAAAGATCTTTCCTGCCTATTTTCATGCGACGTGCGCCGGAGTGACGGCTGCCTCGAACGAGTTGTGGAAGATAGACCTGGTTCCTTTACGCGGAGGAGCGCGCTGCGGTTACTGCCGGTTTTCTCCCCACTACTTTTGGGAGGCGGCGATCTCTCTGGCCGAACTTGAGGAAAAAATGAATAAATTTGGAAATCCTGTCGGTCAAATTCTAAAAGTGGAAGTGATCTCGCAGACTCCCTCGGGCCGCGCCGGAAGTCTTCGCATCACGGGAACCGAAAAGGAAATGGTCATCGCTGCCAAAGATTTCAGGGTCTGGGTCGGCGGCGACAAGATCCGAAGCACGCGTTTTACGGTCGGCTTAGACGAGGATTCGGCCGTTTTCCACGGCAAGGGCTGGGGACACGGCGTGGGGCTATGCCAGTGGGGAACGTTGGGTCAGGCACTCTTGGGCCATACGTACCAGGAGATCTTAAAATTTTATTATCCCGGGTCGGAAGTGACCCCTTATGCCTCCGGATGATTTTGATTACGCGCTGCCCAAAGCGCTCATCGCCCAGCGGCCTCTTCCGCAGCGCGACGCGTCCCGGCTATTGGTGGTCCGAAGGCCGAGCGGCGGGGTCGAGGATAAAAAGTTCACGGATATCGCCGATTATTTTCATTCCGGCGATTGTCTGGTTTTGAACGATACCAAGGTTTTTCCGGCAAAAATTTTAGCCAGGAAAAAATTGACCGGAGGAAAGGCGGAGCTTTTGCTTCTGGCTCCCGCCGGGCCGGAAGGGAAAAATATCTGGAAGTGTCTTCTGCAGCCCGCGCTGAAGGCCGGGCAGGAGATCTTGCTTGAGTCGACTCCTGTGGAAGCGGTGGTTTTGGAGCGCGGCCGGGACGGGATCCCTCGCGTCGAGTTCAAAACCGAGAAAGACGTTGCGGCGCTTGCCGAGACCATAGGGCTTATGCCCCTGCCCCCTTATATCAAGCGTGAACCTGACAAAGAAGACAAGGAATGCTATCAGACCGTTTATGCCCAAAAGCCGGGCGCGGTGGCGGCTCCCACGGCAGGGCTTCATTTTACGCCGGAGCTTCTAAAAAAGATCGAAGCATGCGGCGTCAAGATCGCCCGGGTGACTTTGCATGTGGGCTACGGTACTTTTAAGCCCGTGGAGGACCCTGAAACGCACCAGATGCACGCCGAGACATTCGAGCTTTCCGAGGAAGCCGCTCAGATTATCCGGGATGCCCGCTCCGGCGGCCGGGAGGTTTGGGCCGTGGGCACTACCACGCTCAGAGTGCTTGAGACCTGTGTGCAGGGCGGAAAACTCATCCCGGGCAAAGGGGAGACCAACCTTTTTATCCGGGAGCCGTTTAAATTCGAGGTCGTGGACCACCTCGTCACTAATTTTCACTTGCCGAAGACCACGCTTCTCATGCTGGTCTCGGCGTTCATGGGCAGTGCTTTAAGAAAAAAAAGTTACGCGCACGCCATCGAAAATGGCTACCGTTTTTACAGTTTCGGCGACGCGATGCTGATCCTATGAAAACCAGAACCGAACGCTCAAGCCGTTTTTTTACCGTCCACCACGAGGCCAAGGATTGTCGGGCGCGGACCGGGGTCTTAAAAACCGCCCACGGGGATATCCGCACGCCTGTTTTTATGCCGGTGGGGACTCAAGGATCCGTCAAAACGATATCGAATCAGGAATTGGTGGAGGCGGGCGCTCAGGTCATTTTGGCGAATACCTATCACTTAACCCTTCGTCCCGGGGAAAAGGTGATCGGGGAGGCGGGAGGATTGCATCGCTTCATGAGTTGGAACCGTCCGATCCTGACGGATTCGGGCGGGTTTCAGATCTTTAGTTTGGCCACTTTAAATAAGATCCGCGATGAAGGGGTTGATTTCAGGTCCCACATCGACGGGTCGCGTCATTTTCTGACCCCGGAAGACGTGATACGCATCCAACGCACTCTCGGGAGCGACATCTTGATGCCGCTGGATGAGTGTGTTAAGTACCCCGCCGAAAGAGACTACGTGGAGAAGTCCGTGGCGCTCACGAGCCGTTGGGCCAAACGCAGTAAGGATCATTGGGAGTCTTTGTTCCGCGGGAACGGAGAAGCTCATCCGGGTATTTTATTCGGGATCGTGCAAGGCGGAACGGACACCACCCTCAGGAAAAGATCGGCGCGGGAGCTTATCGACATGGATTTTCCGGGCTACGCGGTCGGGGGCTTGAGCGTCGGCGAGCCGAGCGACGTGATGTATGGGATCCTGAATGTCGCGACCGAGAAACTGCCCAAGGAAAAACCGAGGTATCTCATGGGCGTCGGCCTGCCGCTGGATCTATTTGAGGGCGTCTCGCAAGGGGTGGACATGTTCGACTGTGTCGTCCCCACACGGAACGGCCGGAATGCCACCGTGTTCACTTCGGAGGGAAAACTGCTCTTAAGGGGCGCCTCCTATACGCGCGATTTTCGTCCGGTGGACGAACGGTGCCCCTGTTATGGCTGCCGGACCTATACGCGGGCCTACCTGAGACACCTTTTCAACGCCGAAGAACATTTGGCGGGGAGACTTGCCGCTTTACACAACCTTACATTTTTTATACAATTACTCGATTCTATCAGGCGGGCGATCGAGGAAGACCGCTTCACCGAATTCCGCCGTGAGTTCGAAGCCAAAGGAGATTTTCTATGAACGCCGAACAACCCAGCATGTTCCTGCAGTTTATGCCTCTCATTTTTTTGTTCGTCATTTTTTATTTTCTCATCATCCGCCCTCAGCAGAAAAAGCAGAAAGAGCACGCGGACATGATCGCGAAGCTTCAGAAGAACGATGAGATCATCACGGCCGGCGGGGTGCACGCCACGGTGATCTCCGTGGGCGATTCCACCCTCACGGTCCGCATCGCGGACAATGTGAAGATCGAGATCGAGAAGTCATCCG
>JACPXO010000024.1 GCA_016196505.1 Candidatus Omnitrophota bacterium | reverse complement strand
TCTTGAGTGACCAGACACACGGCGCCGTAAGCGACCGCGTCTTCTCCGAGCCGGGACAAGATGATCTTCACCACTCCCGCGGCCTCTTCCATCACAAGCTGTTTGACGACGCGGCGCACGCTATTGAGGATAAGCTCGCCTCCCCGCTCAACACCGCCACCCAAAACCACCACCTCCGGATTGAAGAAATTTGTCAGGTACGCGACCTTGAGCCCCAGCCGGGTGCTCGCCTCTTCCACCTTGTCCAGCGCGAACGCGTCCCCGCGTTTAGCGGCCTCAAACACCATATCCATGTCGATCTTTTCGGGGTCTTTACCCGCCAGTTCCAAAATTTTTGTCTTGGCGGCCGCGTCTTTTTTAAGCGCTTCTTTCACGCGCCGAACCATTCCAAGATCCAGTCCCTCGGATTTAAAAAAGTCCGTCTGGTCTATCCAGGGCTGAAGCGCCAGGTTCTCGCGGTTGTCGATATTCAGCTGGATCTCCCCCGCGCTCCAGCTCGATCCCCAAAAAAGGTCGTTGTTGGCGATAATGCCGCTTCCCACGTCGGAGTAAAAATAAAGCACGTTCTCATCATCGATCCTCAAACTCAGCTTTTTCTCGGCGAGCGCGGCAAGACTCGCGTCATTGCCCACGGACACCGGCACCCTGAATTCCTTTTCCAGGATCCCTTTCACCGTGGCAAAACTCCCAACCGTTTTCCCTCTCAAAGGGTCCGTGTCACGGATGGTGCCCGCTCCCCGGTCGATGACCCCGGAGATGCCAAGCCCTATCCCTTTTATTTTCTCAAGCGGGACCTTAGACTCCTGGATCACGCCGCGGACCAGCTTCACGGCCTCACTGATCACCACTTCCATATGCCCGGCGGGCCGTTTCATTTTGACTTTATGAATAATGGTGGGCGTGAGATTGGAAACCATCGCGATGATATGGGTAGGCCCGATCTCCACCCCGACAAGATTCCCCCAATCGGCGTTCAGCTCTATCAGTTCCGGACGCCGGCCGCCGCTCGAGATATCCAGCCCTTTTTCGACCACAAGCTTCTGGTCGATGTAATGCTCGACATAATTGGAGACCGTGACGATGTTGAACTGGGTGATGCGGGAGATATCCGTTTTCGCGATGGGACCGTTCCGGCGGATCACATCCAGAAGAATGATATTTTTCCGCTCGCGGTCGGTGAGATAGTCGCTTTTGTAGAGGGATCGGTAAGCCATAATGTCCTTTGGTTAGTCTGGATTATAACGCAAACAACATCCCAGTGAAACAAAAAATGTTTAATAAACTTTATCTTATTCTTTCTTAACCCTTAAAGAAGTCCTGTAAATTAACCAAACGGTAGAAACTCCAAGCCCCCACCCGACCAGGACATCCGAGGGATAATGCGCCCCCTGATATACCCTCGCCAAACCTCCCAGGAAGGCGATGAACACCCACAGGAACTTGGATCTTTTTAAAAAGAGTATCATGAAAGCCGCCCAAGCCGCAAAAGTCGCCGCGTGCCCGGAAGGCATGGAACCCCCATAAGCGTGGCCGACAAGACGCAGATGAGAGAACATCAGGATGGGCCTAGGCCGGTGGATCAGGTCCTTCAAAACAAGCACAAGGGCTGAGACCACGAAGAGGCACAGACCAAAAAACAGCGCCGTTTTCCAAACCTCTTTCTTCCTCAAACCCCACCATACAAGGGCCAAGAGGAAAGCGGCGGCCATCAGGACCTTGCTTTTTCCAAAGAGGCCCAGGAATAAGACCGCCTCGTTCAGGAAGTCCGGGTGCGGAAGTCCGTTGATCCAAAGAAGAAGCGAAGTATCCATTGAGAATTCTTTAAAAACCTTCTTAAAAACGCGTCAAACAAAACCCCCCGCCTTGCGGCGGAGGGTTCCGGTTAGCTTAACGTGTATCGGCTGATACGAAAAAGCGCCGATCCATCAAATATCAAAATACAGGTAGAACTCGTACGGATGCGGCTTGAGATGCACTTTAGGCAACTCCTGTCGTTTGTACTCGAGCCAGACGTCGATAACGTCCTTGGTGAACACATCGCCCTTTAGGAGGAACGCGTGGTCTTTTTCCAAGGCGTTCAAGGATTCTTTGAGGGATCCCGGAACCGTCTGGATCTTGGCCGCTTCCTCTTCGCTGAGCTCGTAGGTGTTCTTCTCGAGCGGCTTGCCCGGATCGATTCGGTTTTGAATGCCGTCCAGACCCGCCATCAACATCGCCGAGAACGCCAGGTACGGATTGCACGAAGGATCCGGCGGCCTGAACTCGATTCTCTTGGCTCTCGGATTGTCCGTGTACATCGGGATGCGGCAGGCGGCGGAACGGTTACGCGCCGAGTACACTAAATTGACGGGCGCTTCATAACCCGGGACCAGCCGTTTGTAAGAGTTGGTGGTCGGCGCGGCAAAAGCCAAGATCGCGGCGGCGTGCTTCAGGAGTCCGCCGATGTACCACTTGCACATTTGGCTGATGCCCGCGTAGCCGTTCTTGTCGTGGAACAACGGATGATCTTCATTGAACAAGCTCTGATGCGTGTGCATTCCGGAGCCATTGTCCCCAAAAAGCGGCTTGGGCATGAAGGTCGCCACTTTGCCGTGCTGGCGCGCCACGTTCTTGACGATGTACTTGTACATCATCATGCTGTCGGCGGTCTTGGTCAGCGTGCCGTAGCGGATATCGATCTCGGCCTGGCCGGCGGTCGCGACTTCGTGGTGCTGCTTTTCGACGGAGATCCCGGCGGCAAGCATCTTTAAGATCATTTCACTGCGCAGATCCTGTTGGGAATCATGCGGCGGAACGGGGAAATACCCTTCCTTATAACGGGGCTTATAACCTAAGTTGGGCTTTTCGTCGCGCCCTGAATTCCATTCCCCTTCGGAGGAATCGATGAAATAATACCCCTCGTTCTCGGTCTGGTCGAAACGAATGCCGTCGAACACGAAGAACTCGGCCTCGGGCCCCCAGTAGCTCGTGGTCGCGATGCCGGTGGTCTTCAAATACGCCTCGGCTTTTTTCGCGATGTAGCGCGGGTCGCGGGAATACGGCGTTCTCGACAGCGGATCGAAAATGTCGCAGATCACGCTTAAAGTGGGACTTCACAAGCCGGGTCCACCACCGCCGTGGAGGTGTCGATGAAGAGATTCATGTCCGACTCTTGAATTTTTTGGAATCCGCGGATCGACGAACCGTCGAACCCGATGCCGTCGGCCCAGATGCCCTTGCGATAATCCTGGTCGAGTTCCTGGATAGGGATGGAAAAATGCTGCCAGAGTCCCGGCATGTCGTTGAACTTAAGGTCCACGACCTTGATATTGTTGTCTTTGATCAACTTCCAGATTTTTCTGACGCCTTCTTCGGTCGCGGCGACATGCAACTTGGAGTCGTAAGAACGGGGGGCTTGGGCGCTCCCGTTTTTCGAGGGGGTTTGAGATTTCCTCGATTTGGAACGTTCCGATGTGGTGACTGATGCCATTCTATTACCTCCGATTTGGACTTTTCTGGGACTACCGAACTTGGCCTTTCTTTGAAGAACCCGACTAACTTACTCCAGCCGGCATTAACTGTCAACTTCATAATTCACGGATTTCGGCTATAAATCCGGGTAGGCCTAGAATTTTACCGGCCATCGTGACGGGTGATTTTCAGCATTATTACGATCATATTACGAAAAAACGGGAGGCGTCTAAACTTGTCAAAATTTGATTAAAATTATTTAAACTTGAGCGTGATGCCCACCGGGCAATGATCGGAGCCCGTGACCTCCGGCAGGATAAAGGCGTCTTGAAGGTTGGGCTTTAAGTTTTCTGAAATAAAATGATAGTCTATCCTCCAGCCGATATTCCGGCTCCGCGCGCCGGTCCTCAGGTCCCACCAACTGTATTGACCGGGTTCCTGATTGAAAACCCGGAGGGTATCGATAAAACCGCTCGCGGCGAGTTTGTCCATCCAGGCGCGTTCGACGGGCAAAAAACCGGAAACGTCCTCATTTTCTTTCGGGTGAGCCAGATCGATCGCCTGGTGCGCCGTGTTGTAATCGCCGCACACCACGATCCCCCTTTTTTTCTTTTTCAATTTCTTGAAGACTTCGAGCGCCGCGTCGTAAAAATCCATCTTGTACTTCAAGCGCTCGTCGTTCATTTTTCCGTTGGGGAAGTAAATGTTGAACAAAGTGAATGGTTCGAATTCCGTTTCGAGCACCCGGCCCTCGTCGTCAAAACGCGGGATCCCAAAGCCGAGATTCACCGCTTTTGGTTTTGTTCTCGAGAGGGTCGCGACACCGCTGTATCCCGGACGTTTCGCGGCGTTCCAGTGGGCGTGATAGCCCGGTGGATAAAGGATCTCGGGGGGCAGTTGATGGGTTTGGGCCTTGGTTTCCTGGAGACAGAGGATATCCGGGGATTCTTTCTTAAACCAGTCGAAGAACCCTTTTTTCAAAACCGCGCGCACACCGTTGACGTTCCAGGAGAGGACTTTAAAAGTCAACGGGTGAGAACCTTTAGGAGTTCACGATAGCTTGTGGTCACTTGAAATTGCGGGTACTCTTGAGCGATCTGAGACGGCGGGTTGAAAAAGATCCCCTCATCGGCGGCCTTGAGCATGGTGACGTCGTTATAGGAATCCCCCGCCGCGCGGACCTTGAAACC
>JACPXO010000174.1 GCA_016196505.1 Candidatus Omnitrophota bacterium | reverse complement strand
GAGAGTCACTAGGGGTAAGCCGGCATTCGAGGGGTGGCCGAGGCGGGATGCCTTCGCCCGCAGTCGAACGCTAGTTACGAACGAGCCTGCCTGCCGGCAGGCAGGGACGAAGGCGCCCGCTTAAAGGACAGTGGTTCGACTTCGCTCACCATCCTGAGCGATAGTCGAAGGAGACCCCGAGAATGCTGGTAAACGAAGAAGGTTTTAGGCGATAAGTTGATTGGCGCGCTGGAGAGCTTCTTTGATATTGGGCAGGACGTTCTCTTCGCCGATGAGGTCGTAGAGATTGGACTTCACCACCTCGTTCAGGGGCTGGACGTGAAGGCCCGCGATGAGAAGGTGGATGCCGCTATGTTTCGACTTGTGGTAAAAACTTCTGAGCGCGTAGAGACCCGTCGAGTCCATCACCGGGACGTCCCTCAGCCGCAGTATCCTCACCTTGGGTTTTTGAGCCACGATGCGGACGGCCTCCTCAAATTTATTCGCGATGCCGAAAAAGAAAGGCCCTTTGATCTCATAGACCTCCACCCCCTTGGGGATCTCGATCTTTTGGATCGGGCTTTCTTCGCCGCTCTCGTCGTCGGCGATCTCGCGCGCGATGAACTTCACCTCCGAGATCTCGGCCATTCTTTTCACGAACAGGAACGCGGACAACACCATGCCGATCTCTATCGCGACGGTGAGATCCACGAGCACCGTGAGGAAAAACGTGCTGAGGAGCACAAGCACCCCGCCCCGCGTCGTTTTGAGCAGTTCCTTAAAAGAGCGCCATTCGCTCATGTGATACGACACGACCACCAGTATCCCCGCCAGACACGCCAGGGGAATGTGCTTAAGCCAGTGCCCCAGAAAAAGCAGCGCCAAAAGCACGGTGATGGCGTGCACGATACCCGCGATAGGCGTCCGGCCGCCGTTTTTGATGTTCGTGACCGTGCGGGCGACGGCGCCTGTCGCCGGCATGCCTCCCAAGAGAGACGACCCGATATTGGCGGCGCCTTGCGCGATAAGCTCCATGTTTGGCCGATGGCGGCCGCCGATCATGCCGTCTGAAACCACGGCCGATAAAAGAGATTCGATGGCCCCAAGCAGCGCTAGCGTGAACGCCGGGTGCAAAAGGCCCTGGACCCTGTCCCAACTCAAAACCGGAAGCTGAGGCGCCGGAAGCGCGTGGGGAAGGTCCCCAAACCGAGCGCCGATGGTCTCCACCGGCCATTGAAAAATGGACACGACGACGGAAGTAACGACCAAAGCAACCAGGGAACCTGGGATACGCCGCGAGATCCTAGGCCAACAGGCGATCACAAGAACGGTGAACAAAGCCACCGCCAAAGAATAAAGGTTCACCGTGCGGATGTTTGCGAACATGACCTTCCACTTCCCGATAAAATCGGCCGGCAACGCCTCCATGGATAACCCAAAGAAATCCTTGATCTGTGAGGAAAAAATAACGACGGCGATCCCACTCGTGAATCCCACGATCACTGAGTGCGGGATGTACTTGATGATGGTGCCTAGCTTAGCATAACCCATCAGGATGAGGAGAACACCGGCCAAGAGCGTCGCAAAGACCAGGCCGTCCACGCCGTACTTTTGGACAATGCCGTAGACGATGATGACGAACGCCCCGGTGGGACCCCCGATCTGGACACGGCTTCCCCCCAAAGCGGATATGAGGATCCCCGCGACCACGGCGGTGAAAAGACCTTTCTCTGGCGAGAGCCCGGACGCGATCGCGAACGCGATGGCCAGGGGGATGGCCACAACACCCACCACCAACCCCGCGATGGTGTCAGAGAGGAATTGTGCTTTGGAATAATCTTTTAACGTCGTGAATAATTTTGGCTTCAGTGTTCCCATAACTTCTTTAAGCGCTTTTTTAGAAAACAAATTGGTGTATTCTCTCAAAAAAGAGCGGTTTAATCAAGCAGCTTATGTTGTGGCGGGCCGTAACGCGCGGACTTTCGGGATCAAAACTTATAATTCAAATCCAATTGTGAACGGAACACGTGTTCATTCGTGCTGTTAGCCACTTGGACAGAAGGGTTGAGCGGTCTCACCACCAATCCTGTCCAATTAACGACGATGTTGTCCGTCATTTGGTACCCAAGACCTAATTTATGGCCTTTGCGGTTGGTGAAGCCGTTTTGCCCAGGGCCGCCGAGGTCGGCGTCGTTGAACGCGGCGACCACGGCATTGGTTCCGATCTCGTAGTACCCATATTGCAGGTCCCAATCGCCTTTTTTCTTTGTCTTGCCGAACTTGAAACCCAAGCCCCACGCTTCATCCTGGTCGTGGATGTCATTTCCTCCGGACTGGACGATGTCCTTGGTGCCTACGTTATTCAAATTTTTTACGTAGTCATACCAAAGCGTCACGGGCGTGCGGTCGACATAGAACTGGACCTCAGGGTAGATATCCAGCACTTTGAAATCATCCGCGACGAGGGTGTTTGTGCGAAGATACGAGGTGCCCGCGCTGTTGTTGGTGACAGTCTGGAACCAGTCCGTATAGTTGTAGATCGAGGAAGCCAGGGTCAAGTCAACCGGCAAGTCCGAATGCAAGCGATAGGTCGACCACGTGAGGGCCGCCTGGGCCGCCATGAGACTGGCGTCCGTGTCCGACCCCGTGTTTTCGTTCAAGATAAATTCCCCGAGGGTCGTGTAAAGATTCAGCTTATTGTCTTCACCGGTATGAAGTTGAAAATTGACCTTTTGATAGGCCCCTTCGGGCGTGACGTCGCTGTCCCACACGATCGGGGTCGAATACCTGAGAAACGGATTCTCAAATTTACCGGCACCCAGCGTCACGTCGCTGATCGCCCCGCGGTTCTTCAGATCGCTCGGGGTGTACGTCACATAGGCGCGCTCGATGTTAAAACTCTTGAAATTAAAGTAGCCGGAGTTCCCAAGGGTTTGGTTCGTCGAAACTTGATCGGTGGTGTTGCCAGTAGCCATCCGGTAACCAAATGTCCAGTCGTCGCCGTAGTCCTTCTCGAAACCCCAGCGCAGGCGGATACGGAAACGGTTCCGCGAACGGTCCGAGGCGGTCCCCGTAGAACCAGCGTCGTTATTTTTATCAAAGTAATCGAAGGCCTCATAGCGGAGGCGAAAATCCCCGCCCACTTTGGCGCCTTCGAGCCAGGGAATGACTTTGCCGATGTTGTTTTTTAAGCTCGCCTGGAAATCTTTGTCGCTCATCGTCGCCGCGGCTTGAGCGCCCGGCTGTAAACCAACGCTTGGCTGAGGGGTTTCAAGGACCTTTTTGGATTCAAGCTGTTGTATCCTCAAATTCTGAGCGTCAATAGTGCGCTGCATATCTGTCATTTGTTTTTGCATCTTTTGCAGTATTTCCATCGTTTGAGCGGGCGAATCCGCCGAGGCCGAAGGCGCTTGAAGCAAAATCGCTATTATGGCGAACCATAAAATTTTTCTCATGACTTCCCCCTTATCTTTGATACCCGTCAGTCTACGTCGCCACCATAAAGATATCGTGAAGGATTCATGAAGATTTGATAAGATTTGACTATGTCACCAGGAGCGCCATGGCCAAGATCATTGCCTTAACCCTAGGAAGTGTGGCGGGCGGATTTGCCCGTTATTACCTGGCGGGGTTTGTCCAGCGGATCTCCGGAACAGGGTTTCCCTACGGGACCCTGGCGGTGAATCTGCTCGGGTGTTTTCTCGTCGGTTTTTTTTCGGCGATCTCCGAAGAGAAGTTTCTCCTTGGGCCTAACGGCCGGCTTCTTTTGATGATCGGCTTTTGCGGGGCCTTCACCACTTTTTCCACTTTGATGTTCGAGACGGGCAGTCTCATGAAAGGCGGCGAAACCTTAAGGGCTTCTTTGAACGTCGCGTTGAGCTTTGGAGCCGGATTCCTTGTGTTTCGGCTCGGGATCCTTTTAGGCGAACTTATCTAACGGAGACGTTGATGAAAATACCTTCGGACGGAAAACTTTTAAGGATATTCGTCGGTGAGACGGACAAGTGGCACGGCCAACCGCTGTATCAAGCCATCGTGGAATTGGCCAGGAAAGAGGGCATGGCCGGCGCGACGGCCGTCAAGGGCTTCATGGGTTTTGGCCGAAAAAGCCACATGCATACGGCAAAGATCTTAAGGATGTCGGAAGACTTGCCTATCATCATTGAAATGGTGGATGGCCAAGAGAAGATCGACCGGTTCCTGCCTCACCTCGACGAAATGGTCAAGGAAGGCCTGGTCACCCTCGAGAAAGCCAACGTGATCCTGTACCGGTCTTAATGAACGTGGGCATGGCCCTCGTGCCCATGCCCGCCTCCGTGCGTTGCCGTGAAGCTTTTCCGCCCCAGGCCTACCCCGTGGAAAAAAACAAGCCGCCCGCCGACATCAACGCCTTGGCTCGCTCCATCGTGGACGCTGCGACGGCGGAACCTGCATCCGCCAGCACGCCCGCCGCGTGGACAACTCCGCGCAGGGGCGGGAGATGCGCCAGAGCGCCCGACGGCGAGAAGAGCTCGGCGACCTGGCCAGCGTCCGTCACGTCGACCGCTCGCAGAACCACGTTTGCACCCGCGCGCTCGAGATCGCAGATGGCTGGAGTGCGCTCGGCAT
>JACPXO010000173.1 GCA_016196505.1 Candidatus Omnitrophota bacterium | reverse complement strand
GAGGAGATGCGTTCGCGGCTCCGGCTCAAGCGAAAATACGACGGCGCGTTGATCGAAGAAATCATAGAATCCCTGAAGCGGCAGGGATTTTTGAACGATGAGAAATTCGCTCAAGTTTACGCGCAGTCCAGGGTGTATGTGCGGCCTGTCGGGCGCCGGCAGCTCGAGATCGACCTGAAGAAAAAGGGGTTGTCTGGAGATTTGGTCCGGGGGGCGCTCGAAAAGCTTTCCGACTACGATGAAAAAAAGGCCGCGCGCGACCTCGTATCCTCACGCTTTCAAAAAATGACAGGTGTTTCGAGAGAAAAAAAGAAAGCCCGGCTTTACGGTTTCCTCAAACGCCGCGGTTTCAACCCCGACACTATTTTTTCCGTGATGGCGGACCTTTTCAAGGATTAACTGACCTTTGCACAAGTTATAGGAGATTTTGGCTGTGACGATTTTGGAACGAGACAAGGAAAGAGGAGAAGCCATAGTGTTGACTATGGCGACGACGAATGACACCGTCGCAGTCCAAAATCGTCCAGCCCCTCCGGGGAAGCCCATCTTTTGCTTGTCTGACTGCGTTGCTCCTCCTCGGCATAGTCACGACTATGCCTCGTCGTTGCGCCTTGCATACAACCAAAATATGGGCTTCCAAAACGCCTATAACTTGTGCAAAGGTCAGTAAATGAGAACGGATGATCTGAGACAACGCTACCTTGATTTCTTCAAGTCGAAGCATCACCGCATTTTTGGCAGTGATTCTCTCGTGCCGTCGGGCGACCCTTCGGTGCTTTTCACGAGCGCCGGAATGAACCAGTTCAAACCCTACTTTCTGGGTCTGAAAAAAGACGTGACACGCGCCACGAGCTGTCAAAAATGCTTGAGAACCGCGGATCTAGACCGGGTGGGAAAAACCGCCACTCACCACAGTTTTTTCGAGATGTTGGGGAATTTTTCTTTCGGGGATTATTTCAAGGAGGAGGCCATTGGCTGGGGGTGGGAATTCGTGACGCGGGAACTCGGGCTTGCCAAAGACAAGCTCTGGGTGTCCGTTTATGAAGAGGATGATGAGGCCTTTGAGATCTGGAAGAAGAAGATAGGCGTCCCCGAGGCGCGGATCGTGCGTATGGGCGCCAAAGACAATTTTTGGCCGTCGAACGCTAAGCTCGAAGGGCCGAACGGCCCGTGCGGTCCCTGCTCGGAGATCTATGTCGGCCGGGAGCCGGGGAAAGGTGTCGAAATATGGAATCTGGTGTTCACGCAGTTTGACCGCCAGAGCGACGGCACGCTTAAAGATCTGCCGCAGAGGAACATCGATACCGGCATGGGGCTTGAGCGTACCGCCGCGGTGCTTCAGGGCGTCGAGAACAATTTCGACATTGATATTTTTCAGGGGATCCGCAAGGAGCTTCGACGTCTCCTGGTCAAGAAAGACCGTTTTGAAATAGCTCATGAGAACGCCGTGATGGACCATATGCGCGCGGTTTCATTTGCCATCGCGGACGGCGCGCTTCCGTCGAATGACGGCCGGGGGTATGTGATCCGGAAGCTGATACGTCTGGCAAGCGACCACCTTGAAAAAGCGGGCGTTTCGCGCCCGGGGTCGCTGTGCCGTCTTGTCTCCGTCGGCCTTGAGGCGATGAAAGCCGCCTACCCGGAGCTTGAGCATTCGCGGAAGAACATCGAGACTTTGGTCGAAAAAGAGGAGAATTCGTATCTTGAAATGCTGCGTCTGCAAGCGCCGCGGCTTAAGCATGACCTACAGGCCGCGACCGAGGCCGGACGCTCAAGTCCCCGCACGGCGGAGATCGCTTTCAAGTACTACGATACTTTTGGTTTGCCCTATGAGACGATAGAAACTATCTCCGCGGAACTCGGCATCGCGATGGACCGGACCGGATTTGAAAAATTATTGGATCAGCAAAAACAGAGATCGCGGGAAAAAAGCAAGATCGCCGGAGAGATATTTTCCAAAGAGCACGCGGCGGTGTACGTGGAGGGTTTGCCGGGATCAAGATTTCTCGGGTATGAAACGACCGAGGGCGAGGGGCGGCTGCTCAGGATATTCAAAGGCAAAGAGCGCGTGGAGCGTCTCCGGGCCGGGGAAGAGGGGGCGCTGATATTTGATGCGACGCCTTTCTATGCGGAGGCCGGAGGCCAGGTCGGCGATACCGGGACAGTTTCGGCGGGCGATTTTAAAGCCACCGTGACGGACACGCAGTGGATGGAGAAGTGCATCGCGCATTATTTGAAAGTGGAAGCGGGCGAGATCCGGACGGGTCAGACAGCGTCTCTCGCGGTGGACCTTGAGCGGCGGTCGCTCATCATGAAAAACCACACGGCGACGCATCTTTTGCACAGCGCGCTCAGACAGATCCTTGGCGAACACGTGAAACAGAGCGGGTCGCTCGTGGCACCGGACCGGTTAAGATTCGATTTCACTCATTTCAAAGCGCTTGACACAGAGACCTTGGGCCGCGTCGAGGCGAGGGTGAACCAGGAGATCCAGAAAAATACTCGGCTTGAGAAAAAAGTGATGCCCAAGGAAGAGGCCTTGAAAAAAGGCGCGATCGCGTTTTTTGGGGAGAAGTACGGAGAGGCGGTGCGCGTCGTGACGGTGGGTGATTTCTCAAAGGAGTTTTGCGGCGGCACGCACCTCGACTCCACGGGAGAGATCCGTTTGTTCAAGATCGTTTCCGAGGGGTCTATTCAGGCCGGTGTCCGCCGTATCGAGGCGGTGACAGGCCCGACGGCTCTGGCGGTGGCCGAGGCCGGAGAAAAAGAGATGAAGGCCATCGCCCGGGCGTTCCATGTGCGTGAGGAGGCCTTGGCCGAGGCGTTGGGAGGGTTGGAGGAAAAGGTGTCTGAGCTTAGGAACCGTATCTTCGGTTTATTGAACCAAAAGGTCGGTCAGAGAATGGAAAGGTCTCTCAAGGCGTCCACGGACCTTAACGGAGTGAAAGTCGTGGTCGAGAAGATCGACAGGGCGGATGTGGAGCTTTTGAAGGGCGCGGCGGATCATTTGAGATCAACCGAAAATTCTTTCGTGGCGCTCCTGGCTTCCGAATTTGATGAAAAAATTTCTTTCGTCGTGGCGGCAAGCTCGAACCTCGTTCAAAAGGGATTTCACGCGGGGAAGATCGTCAAAGACATCGCGGCCGTGGTGGAAGGCAACGGCGGCGGCCGCCCTGACTTTGCCGTCGGCGGAGGAAAGGGCGTCGCCAAAAAGAAAGAGGCGTTGGCTTTGGGCGAGAAAACGATCCGGGAGAATCTGGCCCGGGTATGGAAAGCCGAGGATAACCGATGAAAGTGATCAAACCGTCGAGCAAGAAATTTCAAAAGCTCTTCACCCGCACGATGTGCCGTAACCGGCGCGTTGAGGAAAAGGTGCGCCGTATCATCGAAGACGTGAAGAACACCGGGGACGAAGCCGTCATCCGTTACACGAGAAAATTTGACAAGGTGAAGCTGACGGCCAGAGAGCTTAAAGTCACCGAGAGTGAGATCAACGGCGCGTATCAGAATATCAGTCCCGATTTTATCTCAGCGCTCAAGATCGCCGTCGAAAACGTCAGCCAATTTTACAAAAGGCAGAGCCGGCGCTCCTGGAAAACGCTGAATGAAG
>JACPXO010000183.1 GCA_016196505.1 Candidatus Omnitrophota bacterium | reverse complement strand
TGATGACCAAGTCCAAGCTCAACGGCGTGATCGCGGACTGTTATAAGGCCGCGGGCCATCACCGGACGATACAGCTTTTGGACGACTTGAAAGATCTGGGTTTTGAATACGCGACGCTGGCCGGAATTTCCATCGCGCTGGACGACCTGAGGATCCCGACAAAGAAAGCGGGTTGTCTGGAAAAAGCGCAGGAAAAAGTGGCCAAAGTAGAGGAACAGTACCGTCGCGGCGTGATCACTGAAGGTGAGCGTTATAACAATATCATCGACATCTGGACGCAAACCACCGACGAGGTGGCCGACAGCGTGTTCTCGGAGCTGGATGTCTTTAACCCTATTTTCATGATGGCCGACTCAGGCGCGCGCGGTTCCAAGCAACAGATTCGCCAGCTGGCCGGTATGCGCGGACTCATGGCGAAGCCGTCGGGTGAGATCATCGAAAGCCCCATCAAGGCCAATTTCAGAGAAGGACTGACGATGTTGGAGTATTTCATTTCCACGCACGGCGCGCGCAAAGGTTTGGCGGACACCGCGCTCAAGACGGCCGACTCGGGGTATCTCACGCGGCGTCTCGTGGACGTAGCGCAGGATGTGATTATCAATCTTGAGGACTGCGGGACGGTGAAAGGCATTTTCGTCGAGGCCATCATTGAGGGCGACGAGATCGTCGTTCCTTTAAGAGAGAGGATCATCGGCCGCGTGGCGCTCGACAACATCGCGGACGTGGTCACCGACAGCGTGGTCGTGGAAGCGGGCCAGGAGATCACGGAAGAGATGGCCAAAAAGATCGAGGAAGTCGGCATCGACAAGATCAAGATACGCTCGGTGCTGACCTGCGAAGCCAAGCGCGGGGTTTGCGGCAAGTGCTACGGGAGAAATCTCGCCACGGGCCGGCTTGTCGAGCTTGGAGAAGCCGTCGGGATCATCGCTGCTCAGTCCATCGGCGAGCCGGGAACACAGCTGACGATGAGAACGTTCCATATCGGCGGTACCGCGAGCCGGACGGTGGCCGAGTCCTCCATCCGCGCCAAGAACGGCGGCGCGATGAAGTACCACAATCTTAAAACCGTTGAGGTCAAGAACGGCAGTTTCGTTATTTTGAACCGTAATGGACAAGTATCGATCCATGACCACTCGGGCCGTGAACTGGAGCGCCACGCGGTGCCTCACGGTGGTTACTTAAAAGTGGCCGACGGCGGCAACGTGCAAAAAGGCCAGGTTTTCATCGACTGGGATCCGTACACCTCTTCGATCTTCACCGAAGTCGAGGGGGCCGTCCGGTATGAAGATATCCTCGAAGAGGTGACGATGCACAAGCAGTTGGACGCGGCCACCGGCAACGTGGAGCGTGTCATCATCGAGCATCGCGGCGAGCATCATCCCCAGATCCTGATCCTGGATTCCAAGAAAGACGTGTCCGCGATCTATCCGATCCCTTCCGGCGCCCACATCGTGGTGGATGACGGGGAAAAGGTGCATGCCGGTGATCTGATCGCCAAGACCCCCAGAAAAGTCATGAAGACCAAGGATATCACCGGCGGTTTGCCGCGCGTGGCCGAGCTCTTTGAGGCCCGGCGACCGAAGGACCCGGCGGTTATTTCCGAGATAGACGGCGTGGTTGAATTTGGAGAATCCAAGAAAGGCCACCGCCGCGTGATCGTTAAAAGTTCGACGGGCATGAAAAAAGAGTACCTCATCCCTCACGGCAAGCACTTGAACGTGTACAAGGGGGATTTTGTTTTTTCAGGCCAGCAGTTGGTCGACGGCCCCGTGGTTCCTCAGGATATTTTGAGGATCAGCGGCGAAAGGAAATTGCAGGAATATCTGGTGAATGAGGTGCAGGAAGTTTACCGCTTGCAGGGGGTTACGATCAACGACAAACACATCGAGGTGATCGTGCGCCAGATGCTGAGAAAGCTCCGCATCCTCGACCCGGGCGACACGGACTTTCTCCTCGGCCAACAGGTCGACCGCTGGAAGCTCCAGGGCGAAAATGAGCGCGTGGAAAATCAGAAAAAAGAAGCCGCCAAGGCCGAGTCCATCCTTTTGGGCATCACCCGGGCTTCGCTCAGCACCGACAGCTTCATCTCCGCGGCGAGTTTTCAGGAAACAACCCGCGTTTTGACCGAAGCCGCGGCCTCGGGCAAAAAAGATTACTTGCTGGGCTTGAAGGAAAACGTTATCATGGGTCACCTTATTCCCGCCGGAACGGGTTTTGCGGGACAGCGGCGCGTGGAGATCACGCGTCACGTGGAAGAGGAAGCCAAAAAGAAGACGGCCGAGAAACCGGATCTCGACTCCTTGACGGTCACCGAGGAACAGAACGCTTAAAAACCATGCCTACGATCAATCAGCTCATTCGGTTCGGGAGACAAAAGGTGCTGGCTAAGACCAAGTCGCCGGCGCTCATCGGGTCTCCGCAGAAACGGGGCGTGTGTTTGCAGGTCAAGACCCAAACGCCCAAAAAACCGAACTCGGCGCTTCGAAAAGTCGCCCGGGTACGTTTGACCAACGGGATCGAGGTCACGGCCTATATCCCCGGTGTGGGGCATAATTTACAGGAACACTCGATCGTCACGATCCGCGGCGGCCGCGTGAAGGATCTGCCGGGTGTCCGGTACCATGTGGTTCGCGGGACGCTCGATACGGCGGGAGTTCAGGACAGGCGCCGTTCCCGTTCGAAGTACGGGGCCAAGGCGCCCAAGGCCGCCGACGCCAAAGCGGCCGCCAAGAAAGCTTAATAGAGAGGATGCTGTGAGAAGACGCCGGGCAGACAGACGCGAAGTGGTACCCGATCCGAAATTCAACAATAAAGTGATCTCGCGTTTCGTCAATATGATCATGCTGCAGGGTAAGAAGTGGAACGCCGAAAAGATCGTGTATGGGTCGCTGGACATCGTCGCCCAGAAAACCCAGAAAAGCGACCCTCTGGAAGTTTTAACGAAGGCGGTCGAGAACGTGCGTCCGCTTTTGGAGCTCAAATCACGGCGCGTCGGCGGAGCCACCTATCAAATTCCGGTCGAGGTCCGGGGAGACCGTGGCACGTCCCTGGCCTTGCGCTGGATCCGGAACGCGGCGCGCGCCCGTAAAGGCAAGCCCATGCAGCAGAAGCTGGCCGAAGAAATTTTGGAAGCGTACAACGGACAGGGGACGGCGGTAAAAAAGAAAGAAGAAATTCATAAGATGGCTGAAGCCAACCGGGCGTTCAGTCACTATAAGTGGTGATATGGCAAACAGTTATCCGCTAGAAAAAACCAGGAATTTCGGGATCGCCGCGCACATCGATGCGGGAAAGACCACGACCAGCGAGCGCGTTTTGTTTTACACCGGCAAGGTGCATCGCATGGGCGAGGTTCATGAGGGCACCGCGACGATGGACTGGATGGAGCAGGAACAGGAACGCGGCATTACCATCACGTCTGCGACCACGACCTGTTTTTGGAAAGACCATCGCTTGAATTTGATCGATACGCCCGGCCACGTGGACTTTACCGTGGAAGTGGAGCGTTCCTTGAAAGTGTTGGACGGGGCCGTTATCGTGTTTTGCGCGGTCGGCGGCGTGGAGCCGCAATCCGAGACGGTGTGGCGTCAGGCCGACCGTTACAAAGTGCCCCGGGTTTGCTTTGTGAACAAAATGGACCGTGTCGGCGCTGATTTTAAGGCCGTCGTAAGCCAGATCCGCGAGCGGCTCACGGCTTCCAGCGCTCCGATCCAGTTGCCGCTGGGCGCT
>JACPXO010000177.1 GCA_016196505.1 Candidatus Omnitrophota bacterium | reverse complement strand
GGAGGGTCCGGGTCAGACAAGTTCTGTCGCCCGAGCTTCTCCAAAAGAGAAGAGAAAGTTTCGAGAGAAGGATAAAGGGTCAAGGCGAAACGGTCGGCCTCATTTTCATAATGCCGGGAGATGGCGTTCTGCCAAGGCAAGAGTAAAATGCCCCCGCACGCGGCTAAAAAAAGAAGCGCGGGAAAGATCGAAAGGTCCTCCAGTCCTTGGCCCCCGAAAAAACCAACTACCGATCCCGAAAAAAAGAACAAAAGCCAGAAGCCCCCCAGAGAAAACATAAAATTCAGCCCGAGCGATTTTAGGATATGCCTTCGGACATGATGGCCGATCTCGTGAGCGACCACCGTTTCGATCTCCGGGGTCGAGAAAGATCGAAGCAGGGTATCCCCGAGAAGGATACGCCGGCTTTTTCCGATACCCACGAGCGCGGCGTTGGCTTTCTTGGTTTTCATGGATAAGGCGATCTCGTAGGCCCTGACCCCCCGAAGGCCGCACTTCTCGCACAAAATCCCCATGGATTTTTCAAGGACGGCGTCTTTCAGGGGCTGGGTGCGGTAAAAAAGAGGGATGACCCATACGGGAAAAATGCGGGCGATCGCCACCGTGACCAAAAACCAGCCCAAGCCGGCGAGGATCCACCAGGCGCGTAGATAAAAATGGATCAGCCCATAGAAACACTCGAGGACTGCCAGATAAAACGCCAAAGACAAAAGGTAACCCTTGAACTTATCGCCGACCCAGGACGATAGGGTGTGTCTCGAAAGCCGGAACCGATGTTCAAGCACAAAACTCGAATAATAGCCCAAAGGCAGCGATAAGAGAAAAATCGCGTGAAAGAAAAGGGTTTGATACGCCAGGACCTGAAGCCATTTTTTCTCGGAGATCGAAACCGCGAAAGCCGACCAACCGTGCGACAAGCCCGAAAACTGGATCAGGGCCGGGAAAGCCAAGCCAAGGAACAGGTCGAGCGCAAAGACCCTGTATTTTATCTTTTGGTATGTTTTGGCTTCAGCGTCAGGGCCCATAGAATTCCCGCGATCGTTTTGGCATCCTGGATGACACGTTTTTCAATCATACGCCGGGCTTCTTCAAGCGTTACGACGTGAGAATTGATCCATTCGTCATGGTCGAGTTGTTTGGTCCCTTTTTTAAGCCCGTGAGCGCTAAAAAAGTACATCCTCTCGTTGCTGATGCCCGGGGCGGGATAAAATCGGGTGAGGTACCGCCACCGCGCGGCCTTAAATCCCGTTTCCTCTTCCAGCTCTCTTCGCGCGCAGGCCAGGGGCGACTCGTTCTTCTCCAGGGTGCCGGCCGGAATTTCCCAAAGATCCCCCTGAGCCGCGTAACGGAATTGCCGGATCAAAAGGATCCTATCGGGGCCGACGAACGGCAGAATAACCACGGCTCCCGGATGAACGACGAGCTCCCGCGTCACGATCTTGTGCGGGGCCACCTTTAAAATGAAACGATCTTTGACCAGACGAATGATGTGGCCGCGATAAAGGATGGACGATCGGATGAGCCGGTAAGGTAATCTTTTGGCCACGGGGGATCGCGCTATTCGATCTCTACGATGGAATCCAGACCCCCATAGGGGTTGGGTTCAAGCCGGTCGTTGGAAGGGTCCGTGGTCCACTGACCGTCGATGACGAATTTGTAGCGATGGCGTCCGGGCTCGAGAAACACTTTTTTTTGCCATAGCCCCTCCTCTTTTTGCCATAAAAGCGAATCGTTGGATATGCGCCAATGGTTGAAATCTCCGACCAGATGCACTTCACGGGCCCCTTGAGTTTTGAAAATGAAGTCTCTGAGAGACCCCGGAACCGGTTCGAACCGCCTGGGGTTCTCGTACTGAGTTTCCGGAGCGTTCGCGATCTTACTTAAAACTTCCTGGCTTAGGATCAGGTAGTCCATGGCCCCTTTCGATTTTTTGTCGTAACTCAGAAGCGATCTCCCCTTGGCTTGGGATTCTCTGACGACGACCGTCTGACGGACGGGACTACTTAAAATATTTTCTCCGAAAGCGCGCTGGATCTCGCCGAGGATGTGTTTTGAAAAACGCGTTCTCATGTCCACCATGGTCGGCAGGGCGTACACTTTGGGAGTGTGCTGCATCTTGACCCGCAGGAGTTCGATCATGCTCAGCAATTTGCTGACCCCCATGAGAGAAAAAGAGCTGAGCTCAATAGGGACAATGACCGTGTCTGCCGCCCGCAGGGCGTTGAAAGTCAGAAAACCCAGGCTTGGCGGGCAATCCAAAATAACGAACTGGTAAGGAAAAGAAAGACTCCCGAGCGCTTCGCGGAGACGTGACACCGATTCGTCTTTGTTGGTGAATTCCTGTTCAATGGTGCTCAAAAGGATATGGGACGGGACCAGGTCCAACTGCGTCTCGATCGGGACGATGACGTCCTCAAGAAAATATTTTCTTTTCCCCTCCTGGTCCGTCAATACATTGTAAACCGAGGCCTCGACCTTATCCCCCCGCATCCCGAGCCCGAAGGAGGCGTGCGCCTGCGGGTCGAGATCCATCAAAAGGGTGCGCTTCCCGAGCGAGGCGAGCGAAGCCGCCAGGTTGATCGCGGTGGTGGTTTTGCCGCATCCCCCTTTTTGATTGGATAACGCGATGACATGCATAATGAAGCCCCTTTTATACCGGAACGATCTGGAGATCTTTGATAAAGATCGTGTCGCCGGGTTTATTTTCCGTGTCTTTGGTGCCAAAATCAAAACGCAGGGCGGAAACTTTGCGGTCTTCAAACTGTTTTGACGTTTCCGTCAGGGCCACTTCCGCTTTTTGCCACCGCGTCGTCAAACCGTCAGGAAACGGGTAGGCCTTGCCCTTGTCAAAAGCCATCACGTTATTGCGGTCTTTGAGGGCGAACGCAAGCCGCTCGCCTCCTTTGCCACCTTTGGCGTAAAAAACGAGTTTGGATTCCGACAAATTTTTTGGCGGATCGAAGGTAACGGAGGCCCGCGCGAAAGACGCGATGGAGCTATTGACCAGCGTCAGGATGGTATTGTCCTTTGAGCTTTTGAGTTTCGCGGCTCCCTCAAAAATGAAATTCTGTATGACGATCCTATTCCCGGAAACGATGGGCTCCTCG
>JACPXO010000176.1 GCA_016196505.1 Candidatus Omnitrophota bacterium | reverse complement strand
CAGGGGTTCGGGAAGATCGTTCAGGACGCCGTGAAGGCCGCCTACAAGCGCGCGCAGGAAATCAGCCGGGGGAAATAGCGTGTTCATTCTCGGAAATTTGATCCAGGCGGCGGCGGGGATCTTGAGCATTTTGATCGAGATCCTCTGGTGGCTGGTCGTCATTCGCGCGCTTTTAAGCTGGGTGAACCCCGATCCGTACAACCCCATCGTGCAATTTATCGAACGGAGCACGGAGCCGTTGCTACAGCCCTTCCGGCAACTTATCCCCGTGCATAAATTCGGCTTGGATCTTTCGCCGCTCTTTGCGCTACTCCTGCTTTATTTCCTGAAGGCCTTTCTTGTCCAGTCGCTCCTCGGAATCGCCATTCAATTAAACAATGGATTATAAGCAAACTCTTAATCTTCCGGTCACTTCATTTCCCATGAAGGCGGACCTCCATCAACGCGAGCCGCTTTGGCTCAAACAATGGGAGACGGACGGCCTCTACGCCAAAATTCGCGGGGCCGCGAAAGGCCGGGAGAAATTTGTCCTGCATGATGGCCCGCCTTACGCCAACGGCGACATTCATATCGGCCATGCGCTGAACAAAATCCTGAAAGACATCGTGGTCAAGTACAAAACCATGCGGGGGTTTGACGCCCCCTTCGTGCCGGGCTGGGATTGCCACGGGTTGCCGGTGGAACATCAACTTTTCAAGGAACTTAAGATCACCAAGCACGAGATCGACCCGGCGGCGTTCCGAAAAAAAGCCAGGGACTACGCGATGAAGTTTGTGGAGAAACAAAGGTCCCAATTCAAGCGGCTCGGCGTTTTCGGGGAATGGGAAAAACCGTATCTTACGCTGGACCCGGGTTTCGAAGCCGCGGCCCTCGAGGCCTTTGCCAAGCTCGTCGAGAAAGGGCTGGTGTACCAGAGCTTGAAGCCGGTGCACTGGTGCCTGTCCTGCGAAACCGCTCTGGCGGAGGCGGAGCTCGAGTACGACGAGCGGCATGTCTCGCCGTCCATTTACGTCGCGTTTCCCGTCGATCGCGCGGAACTTTCCAAGAAAAATATCCAGGTCCCCGGCGCGGAACCGGTGGCTTTCGCCGTCTGGACTACGACGCCATGGACACTCGTCGCGAACGTCGCGGTGGCACTCAACCCCGATTTTCGATACGCGTTCGTCCGGACGAAAGCATTCGGGGTATTGATCGTCGTGGAAGAACTCGCTGGTGATCTGCTTAAAATCATCGCGGACGAAAGCGCCGAAGCGCCCGAGGGGGTGTTTCTAAAAAAAGGCCGGGAGCTTGACGGGGTTTTCGCGGAGCATCCTTTTTTCAACCGGAGATCGGAGATCGTCATGGCCGACTACGTTTCCCGCGCGGACGGGACCGGTTGCGTGCACACCGCTCCGGGCCATGGCATGGACGACTATCGCACGGGCCTCAAGCGGAACCTTCAGATCCTGATGCCGGTGGATGAGAAGGGGAGGTTCACCGAAGAGGCGGGCGAATTCAAAGGCCAATCGATCCTGAAATCGAATGAGGCGATCCTTGGGGCCTTATCCCACAAAGGGAATCTTTTGAAAAGCGGCCAGATCACGCATTCTTACCCGACCTGCTGGCGCTGTCACCATCCCGTTATCATACGCGCGACGCGGCAGTGGTTCATCGGAGTGGACCGCGAGGGGATAAGACAGAAAGCATTGGGCGAGATCCAAAAAGTGCGGTGGGTGCCCGAAGCAGGGAAAAACCGCATCTTGGGGATGATGGCGGAGAGGCCCGACTGGTGCTTGTCGCGCCAGCGCTACTGGGGGATCCCGGTGCCGGCGCTTTACTGTTCGAAGTGCCGCGAAGCCGTTTTGACCCCGGCGCTTGTCCGGAACGTCCGGGATTGGTTTAAAAAAGAAGGTTCCGATGCCTGGTTCCACCGTTCGGCGTCGGAACTAGGGGGGAAGGACGCCGCCTGCCCCAAATGCGGAGGAAAAGATCTGAAAAAAGGCGAGGATATTTTAGATGTCTGGTTCGAATCCGGCGCGAGCCATATGGCGGTGTTGGCGGGTAATCCGGTCCTAAAATTTCCCGCGGACCTTTATCTGGAAGGCAGCGACCAGCACCGCGGGTGGTTTCAAAGTTCGTTGCTTGTCTCCTGCGGGGTTTTTGGAAAAGCGCCCTATGAAACGGTGATGACGCACGGTTTTATCGTGGATGGCGAGGGAAGGAAAATGTCCAAGTCGCTGGGGAATGTCATCTCACCGCAGGACGTGATGAAGCAATACGGGGCGGATATCCTGCGTCTTTGGGTGGTCTCAAGCGACACCTCGGATGATATCCGGATGTCGCAGGACAACCTCGTGCGTTTGTCCGAGGGTTATCGGAAGATCAGGAACACGTTCAAGTACCTGCTCGGGAACCTTCATGGATTTGATCCCAAAAAAGACGCCTTGCCTTACGCGGAGCTTTGGGCAGTGGATGCCTGGGCGTTGTCTAAGTTCGAAGCCCTCCAGGAAGAGATCCGCAGCGCCTACGACAACTATGCGCTGCACCGCATTTATCACGCGGTCTATAACTTTTGCGTTCGTGAGATGTCGTCCTTTTACCTGGATGTGTTGAAGGACCGGCTTTACACCGATCCAAAGGCGTCGGTGTCCGGCCGCGCGGCCAGAACCGTTCTCTACGAGATCCTGACGGGGCTTTCGAAACTTTTGGCGCCGGTGCTGACCTTTACCTGCGAAGAGGTGTGGGCGGCTCTGGGTGAGCCGTCAAGCATCCACCTGCAAACTATGCCCGAACCCAGGGCCGAAAGGCGTAAGCCCGAACTCGAAGTCCGCTGGGGCCGGTT
>JACPXO010000023.1 GCA_016196505.1 Candidatus Omnitrophota bacterium | reverse complement strand
GACCCTCCCCCGAGAAGCGCGCCGACCCTCGTCGAAACGGCAATGAGCGCCCCGGACTTATGAGTATTGATGTATTCCAGGGTCGGAAGGTCCATCTCTTTGCCCTGGAACTCCATATCCACCGCTTGTCCGCCCACCATCCCGTGAGTCCCGCTGGCTTCGGCGATCAGGGAAATGACCTGAAGCCGCCGCTTCATCTCGCCGGGAGTTTCGGTGCCGGATGGTTCACTTAAAACCCGGAACGCCAGGGTCAAAAGGGCATCCCCCACAAGAAGGGCCGTGTCTTCGCCGTATTTTTTGTGGCAGGTGGGCGTGCCGCGTCTCAAACTGTCATCGTCCATGCATGGCATGTCGTCGTGGACCAGGGAATAGTTGTGGATGAACTCCACCGCGCAGGCCGCAGGCATCGCTTTTTTTTCATCGCCGCCGACCGCCGCGCAGGCCGCGAGCACCAGCACCGGCCGGACACGCTTGCCGCCTGAAAGCACCGCGTAACGCATGGCCTCGTGCAAAACCGAAGGGTGTTCTTTCACTTTCGGCAGATACGCCGAGAGCCGGCTGTCGATCTTTGCGATCTGTTTTTTGAAATAAACGTCAAGATCCAAGTAAGTTCCTCTTAGGATTTTTTCTTCTTGGGTTTGGCCGGTTCTTCTCTGGATTCGAGCGGCACGGTCTTGAATTTTCCTGGATTAGTCTTCATCAAAACCTCCACCTTTTTCTCGGCCTCGGTGAGCCGCTTGGAACAAATGTCGGCCATGCGAACCCCTTCCTCATAGGATTTGAGGGCTTCTTCAAGCGACAGATCCCCGTTCTCAAGCTTTTCGACCACCGCCTCGAGTTTTTTAAGCGCCGGCTCGAATTCCATTTCCTTCGGTTCCTGACTCATGGGTGTGTCTCCTTCACTTGGCTGATAAAAAACCCTTTTTCCAGTTTTGTCTTCACGCGATCACCGGGCCTGACCGAACGAAAATCCCGGATGAGTTCTTCCTCGGGGAGCTTCAGGGAAAGACTGTAGCCCCTTTTTAAGATCGACAGGGGCCCCAAGGCCTCGAGTCTTCCCATGAGCCCCGAAAGCCGCTCTTTCCTTAACTCAAAAAAATTGAGCGAGAGCGTCTCCAAATTTTTTTTCAGCTCGTCGAGTTTCTGAAATTGCACCTCGAAGTCGAATACGGTTTGCACCAGCCGCGCCTTAAGGTCCGAGATCCTGACGATCAGATCCTCTTTCCGGGGTACGACGAGCTCCGCCGCGGCCGAAGGCGTCGGCGCCCTGAGATCCGCCACAAAATCCGCGATCGTGAAATCCACCTCGTGTCCTACCGCGGAGATCACGGGGATCCGGGAATTAAAGATCGCCCGGGCCACGGTCTCTTCATTGAACGCCCATAGATCCTCGGGGCTTCCTCCTCCACGACCCACGATCAGGACATCCACGGGCCGGGTGAGGGTGTTTAGATCATCAATGGCTTCCGCGATCTTCTCCGCCGCGCCCTCGCCCTGGACCGGAACGGGATAGACCAGGACGGACACGCCGGAAAAACGGCGGTTGAGAACATGCAGAATGTCGCGCAGCGCGGCCCCGTCAATAGAGGTCACGACCCCTATCCGCCGGGGAAGGGCCGGGACCGGTTTTTTATGCGATTCGTCGAATAAACCCTCTTTCATGAGTTTTTCTTTGAGCTGGAGAAAGCGGAGCTGAAGCGCCCCGACGCCTTTGGGCTCGGCCCTTTCCACATACAGCTGGTACTGTCCCCGGACGGGATACACGCTCACGCGCCCGCAGAGAAGGACGCACAAACCCTCCTTCATCTCGAACTCAAGTTTTTGAGCGTCAGTCCTAAATAGGACGCATGAGATCTGCGCATTTTCGTCTTTCAAGGAAAAATACATGTGCCCGGAACTGTGCCACTTGAAATTCGAGATCTCCCCCTCCACCCAAAGATCGGAAAAATTTTCCTCCAGGACCGAGCGGATGTCCCGCGTGATCTCGGTGACGGAAAAAATCCGTCGTTGGGTTTCAACGAGCGCCATAGTCGGACACTTTCTTTTGGACGCGTTCTATCTTCACGGCTTTTCCGGTGGTCTCATCGACGGTGACCAGCGCTCCGCAAAACCTCACGTCATTCGCTGCCACTTCTTTTTTCATGTTGAGCTGTGTCAAAAATTTCTGGATGATGGGCTCTTTTCTCGCTCCGATCACGGAGTCGTAAGGCCCCGTCATCCCGAGGTCCGTGAGACAGGCCGTGCCTTTGTCGCTCACGCGTTCGTCGGCCGTCTGAACGTGCGTGTGCGTCCCGAGCACCGCCGAGACACGGCCGTCCAGATGCCAGGAGATGGCGACTTTCTCGCTGGTCGCCTCCGCGTGCATGTCCACGATCACGATCCGGGCGCCCTGTTTTTTCACCTTTTCAACCTCCTCATCCGCCGTTTGGAACGGCGGGAGGAAGTGGTACCGCATGAACACCTGCCCGGCCACGTGGATCACGCCGATCTTCGTGCCCTTGCATTCCACCACACAAGAACCCTCGCCGGGCAAACCCTTGGGGAAATTCGCCGGGCGTATCACGCGCGGCTCTTTCTTGAGAAATTCCTCTATCTCTTTTCTCCGGTCAAAACGCCCGACGCGGCGTTCTCGGCGTTGCAGATTACAAAATCCGCCTCACCGCTTTTTTTCATCGCGTTCGCGAAAAGCTCGACCGCTTTTCTTCCGGGTTCACCGTAGGTGTCCCCTATCACTAAGATCTTAAGCATAAATTTTAAAACACGTCCGATCTTATTTTGCCGTATCCTCTACCCGCGTTTCGCGGATCACGACGACCTTGATCTGACCCGGGAATTTCAAACTTTGTTCGATCTTTTTGGTGATCTCGCGCGCGAGGGCCGGCAGAGAGTTTTCCGGCACGCGGTCGGGCTTCACGAGGACGCGGACCTCGCGCCCTCCCTGGATGGCATAAGATTTTTCGACGCCGGGATGCTGGTCGGCGATGGTTTCCAGTTCCGACAAGCGCTTCACGTAATTTTCCAGACTCTCACGTCGGGCGCCGGGCCTGGCGGCGCTCACGGCATCCGCCGCCTGCACGAGCATCGGCCACACGGACTTCATCTCGATGTCCTCATGGTGCGCCTCGATCCCGTGGATCACGTCCGGGTGCTCGCCATAACGGCGGGCCAGCTCGCCGCCGATCAAGGCATGCGGCCCTTCCACGTCGTGGCTCACGGCTTTGCCCAGGTCATGTAAAAGTCCCGCGCGGCGGGCCAGCACCGGATCGAGCCCCATCTCCCCGGCGATCACGTTCATGAGATAGGCGACCTCGAGGGAATGGGCCAGGACATTCTGACCGTAGCTCGATCTGAATTTCAGGCGCCCGAGGAGTTTCACGATCTCGGGGTGCACGTTCGTGATCCCAACGTCGAGCACGGCCTTTTCGCCCTCTTCCTTCAGCACGTTTTCCATGTTGCGTTTGGTCTTTTGGACGATCTCCTCGATGCGCGCGGGGTGTATCCTCGAATCCTTGATCAGTTCGTCGAGCGCAAGCCGCGCCACCTCGCGCCGTACCCCGTCGAAGGCGGACAACACCACGGTCTGAGGGGT
>JACPXO010000192.1 GCA_016196505.1 Candidatus Omnitrophota bacterium | reverse complement strand
CGCTCAGGTCCATTTTGCCCGCCACAAAGCACGGCGGGCCTCCGGCCGAAGTGGCGGAACTGGCATACGCGTCGGTCTCAAAAACCGATCCTCTTACGAGGTTGTGGGTTCGACTCCCACCTTCGGCATGGTTTTTAACATGTTCGGCACGGTTTCAAAAAACAAAGTACCACACCTTCTATCAAACGGTTCCTCCGTGAAGTCACCAACCTCCCCTCGGCCCAAAGAGGGCAGTTCTTTCAGCGAGACACGCGTCGACTGCCCCACCGAGGCAGTCTCGCTCGTGACTCGGCTCGCGGTGCTTAAAATAAATAGTGTTCCGTGGCGCTCGCTCTCGTCAAGGTCTCGCTTGAAAGAGCTGCCCTCTTTGGGCCTCGGTGTATCTGGCATTCCAGCGAACTCATGGAAGCTCTCATGAATAGCGGGTGGCTGGCGTCGGGGCGCCCCGTGGGCGCGGAGCCCACGACTCATCTACGGCGAGCACCCATGGGGCTGACGCCAGTCAGGACCCGCTTGATTGTGAGAAGAACTCTGGGAATGCCGGAGAAAGACTCGCTGTAATCCTTTTGCCTCGAACCGTCCCCCGATGTTACAATGAGCGCCATGCCCGAAACCCTTTATCCCTTCCAACTTATCGAATCCAAGTGGCAGCACGCCTGGCTCGAGCGCAAGACGTTTAAAACCGCAGAATCCAATCCCGGCAGAAAAAAACTCTATGTGCTCGACATGTTCCCGTACCCGTCGGGGGCCGGCCTTCACGTCGGCCACCCGGAGGGCTACACCGCCACCGATATCTATTGCCGCTATAAGCGCATGAACGGTTTTAACGTGCTTCACCCCATGGGGTGGGACGCCTTTGGGCTTCCGGCCGAGCAGTACGCCATTGAAACCGGCACGCATCCGGCCGTGACCACTCAAAAGAACATCCAAACCTTCAAACGCCAGATCCAGAAACTGGGCCTGAGCTACGACTGGGACCGCGAGGTAGACACGACGGATCCCCGGTACGTTCGCTGGACGCAATGGATCTTTCTAAAACTTTATGAGCGCGGCCTGGCTTATATGGCCGAAGTGCCGGTGTGGTGGTGCGAGGCGCTGGGATGTGTGTTGGCCAACGAAGAAGTGGTGGACGGCAAAAGCGAGCGCGGCGGCCATCCCGTGGTCAGGCGGCCCATGAAGCAATGGATGCTCAAGATCACCGCTTACGCCGACCGGTTGCTTAAGGACCTCGAGCTTGTCCATTGGCCGGAGTCCATCAAGGAAATGCAGAAGAACTGGATAGGCCGGAGCGAGGGCGCCGAAGTTATTTTTAAAGTGGCGTCCGCCACTAAAGCGTCGGCGGATGTGTCCGGTTTTGTCATCAAGGTATTTACGACAAGGCCAGACACACTTTTTGGCGCCACGTACATGGTGCTTTCACCCGAGCACGCGCTGGTCTCGAAGATCACGGCGCCCGAATGCCAAAGACCGGTCGAAAAATACCAAGCTCAGGCCGCCTCCAAAAGCGAGCTGGAACGCGCGGAGACCTCTAAGGACAAAACGGGCATTTTTACCGGCGCTTACGCGATCAATCCCGTGAATGACCAGAAGATCCCGATCTGGATCGCGGACTACGTGCTCGCCACCTATGGCACGGGCGCGATCATGGCGGTGCCGGCGCACGATGAGCGTGACTATGAATTCGCGAAAAAATTCAAACTGCCCATCGTGGAAGTGGTGTCCGGGGGAAACATTTCAAAGGAAGCGTACACCGGCGATGGAAAAAGCGTCAACAGCGGTTTTATTTCCGACCTTTCCACGGCGGAAGCCAAGAAAAAGATCACGGCCTGGCTCGAAGAAAAAAAAGCCGGCCGCGCGGCGATAAACTACAAACTCCGCGACTGGCTTTTTTCAAGACAGCGGTATTGGGGAGAGCCCATCCCCATCGTTCATTGCCCAAAATGCGGGACGGTGCCGCTCGCCGAGCCCGAATTGCCTTTGAAACTTCCTGAGATGAAAGATTTCAAGCCCAAGACGAACGCCCCCGCCACAGAGCATGGCGGGTCCGTCCCGAAAGCGCGATCTGTGGACGGGTCCGCCGCGCTTTCTGGCGGAGAGCCGCCGCTGGCCAAAGCCAAGGACTGGGTGAATACGAAATGCCCGAAGTGTCAAGGGGCCGCCAGCCGGGAAACCAACACCATGCCTCAGTGGGCGGGGTCCTGTTGGTACTACCTCAGGTACCTCGACCCCAAGAACGAAAAATCTTTTTGTGACCTCGCCAAGGAAAAAGAGTGGATGCCCGTGGACCTTTATGTCGGCGGCGCGGAGCACGCGGTGCTACACCTTCTTTACTCCCGTTTTTGGCATAAGGTGCTTTTCGATCTGAAATACGTCTCGACGCCGGAACCCTTCATGACACTGGTGAATCAAGGCATGATCCTCGGCGAGGACGGGCAAAAGATGTCCAAGTCGCGCGGCAACGTCATCAACCCGGATTTTGTCGTGGAGCACTACGGCGCCGACAGTCTGCGGCTTTACGAGATGTTCATGGGACCTTTGACGCAGATGAAGGCGTGGTCTATGAAAGGCGTTGAGGGGGTTTACCGCTTTTTGGGCAGGGTGTGGCGGCTCTATAACGATGCCGAGGGAAATCTAAGTACGGACATCCGGGAAGCAAAACCGGAACCGGGCCTGGAGAAACTGCTTCACCAAACCGTCAAAAAAGTCACCCAAGATATCGAGACTCTCTCTTTTAACACGGCGATCTCGTCGCTCATGGTTTTGAGCAATGAACTGGCCAAAGCGCCGGTGAAACCAAAAAGCGTGATGGAAACTTTCATCCTCCTTTTAGCGCCGTTCGCGCCGCATCTGGCCGAAGAACTGTGGCAGAAAATGGGCTACCGCGAAAATTTGTCCGCCGCGCCCTGGCCGCATTTTAATCCTGTCCTGGTCGAGGAGAGGGAGATCGAAATTCCCATCATGGTGAACGGCAAAGTGAAGTCCCGGCTTTTGGTCCAGGCCGGCTGGGACGAAGCGGTCGTGGAGAAAGAAGTCATGAAAGACCCCAAAGTTCTCGCCGCCGTCGGCTCCGGAAAGATCACCCAGAAAAAATACGTCCCCAAAAAAATATTCACGCTCGTGGTGTCCTGAGCATGTTGGTCGGCCCACTCTATTACGAGCTACCTCCCAGTGGATTCTCGGGGTCCTGTCCTTCGGCGGGCGCCTCCGTCCCTGCCTGCCGGCAGGCAGGCTCGTTCGTAACTTCGTTCGACTGCGGGCGAAGGCATCCCGCCTCGGCCACCCCTCGAATCCAGCGGGTGGCTGGCGTCGGGGCGCCCCGTGGGCGCGGAGCCCACGACTCATCTACGGCGAGCACCCATGGGGCTGACGCCAGACAGGACCCGCTTATCTGGTGGCTTGTAAGGAAGAAGACCCATGTTTTTGCATGAGCGGAAAGTGATTGGGGTCTTGGCGGCCCTGGTGGCTATCCTGTTGGCGGCCAGGATTTATCTAAACGCCGACCGGAGCGTCCATTTAACGGTTTCGAACGAGGCGGCACTCTCCGCAGGTTCGTGAACTTCGAATTTCTTGTCCGCCGCCCGCTTTTTTACGCGGCGCTTTTCCTTATCTCGCTTTTAGCTCTCCTTGAATATTTTTCTCCGAAGGTCTTAGATCGCGTCTCGCCCGATCACATCGTTCATCAGATCCAGATCGAACAGCCGCCGGTGGTATTGGCGGGCGTGATCGACTCCGAAGTAGAGGAGACCCCGAGTTTTTACGGCGGGCGCAGGGTTTCCTTTATCCTACGGTCGAAGAAGTTATGGAGGGAAGATTCGCCTCGATCTCCGATCGGGGTCAGAGGGAAGGTCAGGGTGATCTTGCGGGATCCTAGGGAGCCCTTGGCTTACGGGGATCTCATCGCGGTGAAAGGATCGCTCGCTTTCCCCAGGGGTTCAAGAAACCCGGGCGGCTTTGATTACAAGGAGTATTTGCGCCGCCGGGATATTTTAGCGCTTTTTTACGGCGCGCCCCGCCTTCCCGTGAAAGTCCTCAAAGCCCACGCGGGCAACTTTTTCATCGAGAAAATGATCGGCCTTAAAAAGCGGCTGTCCGGTGCTTTTTCGGAGAGCTTTAGCCCACGGGACGCCGCGTTCTTGAACGCGCTTTTTTTCGGGGAGCGCGCGGGGCTTGGGGAGGATTTCAAGGACCTGTTTTTTAAGACGGGGACGCTGCATATCCTCTCCGTGAGCGGCTTCAATATCGGTTTTTTGGTTTTCTCGGCCTTCTTTTTCTTTAAATTTCTTCCCTTGTCTAAAAATTGGAAGTGGGCGCTGACACTCGGCCTGGTTTGGTTCTACTGTGTCCTGGTCGGATGGCAGCCGCCGGTGGTTCGCGCGTCGCTCATGGCCTCGATCTTGATCGCCGGGCGCTTGCTCGGGCGCCGGCCGGATATTCTCAATTCTCTGGGACTGGCGGCGCTCGTGATCTTAGCGGTGAGTCCCAAAGCGGTCGGCGACGTGGGGTTTCAGCTTTCCTTTTTGGCCGTCGGGGCCCTCGCGACTGTTTACCCGCTTTTTCAAAGGACCGTTAAACTTTTACCGCATGAGAAGGAAACGTTTTTTGAAAAGTTAGCGCGTTTTTCGGAAGAGCTTTTCTGGGTGTCCTTTGTGTGCCTCCTTGTGACGCTGCCCGTGACCGTGCAGAATTTTTACCTCGTAACCCCCGTGTCCCTCGCGGCCAACATGGCCGTCGTGCCTTTGTCGTTCGCGCTTTTTTTCTGCGGCGCGGTCTTTCTTTGCACGTTCGGGTGGCTGCCCGAGGTCTTCGGCCTTATCCCGTGGGTGGTTCATGGGCTCATGCGGCTTTTGACGGAGAGTCTCTATGCCCTCGAGAATATCCCGGGGTCCTTTTGGATCGTAGGGAAACTGGACCCCGCTTTTTTCGCTCTCTTGATCGGCGGGATGCTATTTTTACTCCTGGATAAAAAGATCCGGGGCCGTTGGACCCTCGCGGCCGCGCTTTGCCTTTGGTGCTGGGGTCTTTTTGTGGCTCAAGGGTTATGGCGCGATCTGCGGCAACCCTTTCAGATCACGGTGCTTGACGTGGGTCAGGGCGACGCGATCGCAGTGCATTTCCCCCGCGGCGGCCATATGTTGATCGACGCAGGCAAAGGCGGCGATGCCGACGAAGGCCGGTGGGCGGTGGCCCCTTACTTCAAATCCAAAGGGGTGTCTACGATCGATGCCCTGGTCATCAGCCACCCCCAAGAAGACCACATCGGAGGGATGGCGGCGGTGCTGGATGAGTTGAGAGCGAAGAACGTTTTTCTGGGCACCTCGAACTACCCCACGAAAGTTTTTGGAGACCTCAAAAGAAAGATCCATCGCGAGCGCGCGGAAGTTTTTCTGATCTATAAAGGAATGCGCATTGACGGTTTTAAAGAAGCCCGGATCCTCGTGCTCAATCCAGCCAAACCGCCGGCTGGCCTTTGGCCAGTCAAACCACCGGGGGAAAAGGACGTTAACGAGGGATCGGTGGTATTGAAATTAAACTACGGGAATATTAGCGCCCTTTTCACCGGAGATATTCAGCGGCGAGCCATGGCGGATCTCATGAGAAACGGCGCTGACATCAAGGCGGATTTTTTGAAAGTCCCTCATCATGGCGGTTCGGGCGGCCTCGAGGAAAAGGCCTTTATCGAAGCGGTGAACCCTTCCATAAGCGTTATCAGCGTAGGGCAGAGGAACCCTTTTGGGCACCCCTCGCCGGAGACCCTGGAAGCTCTGAACGGTCTCGAAGGCAACGAGGTTTACCGTACGGACCAAGAGGGGGCTATCCTTGTGGTGTATGATGGCCAGGGCTTCCGTCTTGCTTCCATGACTAGCCCTTGACACGAAATAATTTTCTGCTAAACTATCGATTAGCACTCATCGGTATAGAGTGCTAATATCCCATTAACGACACCCCGGGGAAGGGAGACATGGTGACCAACGATTTAAATGCCAGAAGAGACGTGATATTCGACGTGATCGTTCGATCGTATATCGAGACGGCCGAGCCGGTGGCTTCGAGAACCCTATCTCGAAAACACAGCATAGGATTGTCGCCGGCTTCCATACGGAACGTTATGGCGGACCTGGAAGAGCAGGGACTCCTGACCCATCCGCACACCTCAGCCGGCAGGATCCCTACGGACAAAGGGTACCGCTATTGGGTGGACGCCTTGATGCGTCCGGAGGAGCTTTCGGAAAAAGAGAAGCAGTGGATCTTGAGCGAACTCGCGAAAGCCAGGACCATCGAGGACATGGCCGAGCGTTTGTCAAAGATCATTTCCGAACTCACGGAAAATCCGGCCCTTATTTTTATCAAAAATTTGAAGCGCGTTTCGTTCCTGAATTATCTTCTCGAGGACCTCGTCAAAGAAGTCGAGAAGTTGAATGATTTTCTTGAGGAGGAACCGGAGATCTTTATTCAGGGCGCCTTCCGGATCTTTAAACAGCCGGAATTTCAGAGTCTCGAGAAAATGAGGCAGCTCATGCTCGAGTTCGATGAGCAGGCCCATCTCTTGCAGCTTTTGGTGAAAGATCTGGGGGAGCAGGGCCTCCATGTTCACATCGGCAGCGAGTCGCCGCTCGGCGATCTCGACGGCGTGAGTCTGGTGGTGAAGGATTGTTATATGGGGACGCTGCCCGTCGGCGGCGTGGCCGTGGTCGGCCCGACACGCATGAAATACGCCAAGGCGGTGTCCGTGGTGGATTTCGTGGCCGACAGCGTGACGAGAGCCATGGAGAGGTACTAAAGCGCTATGGAAGGCAAAGACCCAACGAGGCCTGAGGAAAAAAAAGAGCATTGGGATCAGCTCTTGCGGCTCAAGGCGGAATTTGAAAACACGAAGAAACGGCTTGAACGCGAGAAAATAGAAGCGATCAAATTCGCCAACGAGCGGCTGCTCGCCGAGATCTTGCCGGTGGTAGACAACTTTGACCGGGCGATGGCGAGCATCTCCGAGGGGCATGACCCCGAAAAGGTGAAGAAGGGGCTCGAGATCGCCCAGGAACAGATCCACCAGATCTTGGAACTCCACGGCGTCCAGGTGGTGAAGTGCCTCGGAAAGGACTTCGATCCAAAGCTTCACGAGGCGG
>JACPXO010000180.1 GCA_016196505.1 Candidatus Omnitrophota bacterium | reverse complement strand
GAATGTGCCGCGGGCGCGCGCATCCCAATAGGGTGCGCCCAACCCCACGAGCGCGGGGACAAAATAAACACCGCCGGTGGAAGCAACGCTCCTGGCCAGCGTTTCGGACTCTCCCGACTTTTTAAGAAGCCCAAGACCGTCTCTCAGCCATTGGATCGCCGCCCCTGCAATGAACACACTGCCCTCCACCGCGTATTCGGTCCGGCCAAGATCCCCGATCGCCCAAGCGACGGTGGTCAATAGATTCTTTGAAAACCTTGGGACCCGGCCCGTATTCTCCAGAAGAAAAAGACCGGTCCCGTAAGTGTTTTTGATGACACCGGGCGAAAAACACCCTTGAGCGAAAAGCGCGGCCTGCTGATCGCCCACGATCGCGGTGATGGGGATCGCCCCGCCAAAAAGTTTTTTGTCCAGGCGGCCGAGCGTCCCGCTTGAAACGACCACGCGGGGCAGGATCCGGCTTGGGACCTTGAAAATTCCGCAGAGCTTTTCATCCCAGGTTTTAGAATGGATATTGAAAAGCAGCGTCCGGGAAGCGTTGGAAATGTCCGTCACATGGTTTCGGCCGGCCGTGAGCTTCCACACGACCCAGCTGTCAAGGGTCCCGGCCAAAAGCCGGCCTTCCCGGGCGAGCCGGCGCGCGTGGCCCACGTGGTCCAGGATCCACCGGATCTTCGTGGCGCTAAAATAGGGGTCCAGAAAAAGCCCCGTGCGCGCGTGGACCGATCTCTCCAAACCTTTTTTCTTCAGTCGCTCACAATCCGCTGCGCTTCGGCGGCACTGCCACACGATCGCGTGGTACACGGGCTTCCCGCTTTCCTTGTCCCACAGGACCACGGTTTCGCGCTGGTTCGTGATGCCCATCGCGGCGATCTTTTGCGGAGAGATCTTTCGGAAGGTTTTCGCGAGTATCCGCCGCACGCTTTTGGCTATCCCCTCGGCATCGTGCTCCACCCACCCGGGCTTTGGGTAAATTTGGGGAAATTCCTCGTAGACGCTGGACACGACGCGTTGGGACCGGTCGAAACAGATCGCGCGGTTCCCCGTCGTGCCGAGATCCAGGGAAAGAACGTATGGTTTTCTTTTATCCATAGTTTTTCACGAGGGAACGGATCACGGTTTCGTTCGCGGGCGGGAAACGAAAATCTTTCAATTCGTGCACAGGGGTCCAGCGGACCTTTTGACAGTCGAGAGGGCGCGGGATCCCGGAAACGTAAGCGCACAGATAAAAATTAAGCCAAACCACGCGCTCCCTGTGCCGGCGACGTATCTCCATGTATTTTCTTTCGGGGGTGATCTCCACTCCCAGCTCTTCCCTCACCTCGCGGACGACGCATTGTTCAAAAGTCTCTTCCGGATTTTTCTTTCCTCCGGGAAACTCCCAATAGGAGCCGAAGGTGTCTTCGGGATTCCTCTGAGAGATCAGAAAATCCTTTTCACGCCGGATAAGCGCCACGCCGCAAGGGATGACCGGGAGCCGATTCATTCGGCCTCACGCACACGCTGACGGATGATCTCGACGAGTTTCTTGTGAAAACCGGGATACCGGCATAGCACGATCGCCGCCCTGCCCCGGTGCTTCGACCGCGAAACCGCCACGAGCGCCGGGATATCCTTCTGGGTGTGTTTTCCCCTCAGCAAGAAGTACGGCAGGATAAAAATTTTTTTCATCCCTTTCCGCGCGGATGCGTCGATCGCGCGGGGGATCGAAGGGGAGTTGATCTCAAGGTAGGCGCAGCGCACTTCATCAAAAAAATGCCCGCGTCGAAGCTCTTGGACTACTTTCAGCATCGCCGCTTGAAAACCCCGAAGACGGCTGCCATGCCCGACAAGGATCAGCGCTCGTTTCACCCCACCATCTCCTTTTCTCCGTCGTAACCCCATGAGTTAGTCATCCCGGAGACGACGGAGCGATTCGCTTAAAAGCGAATCGTCAAATCCTTTGGATTCAAAAGGAGGTGGTGGGGTCACACCACCTCACAGGAACTTTTGGGGATCCATCCGGACTGACGAGAGGATAAACTTACGTAGAACCAGTCGTTCGTCTCGTCACGCACGGACCCCATCGCGCCTTCATGAAGGATGAACGCTTTGGTCTCCTTATCCGACGGGCCATAACGCGCGGTCACTTCTTTTTCCAAAACCACGACCTTGGGATCTTTGAACTGATACCCGTGAACGGCAAAAAGTCCCGCGGCCAGGAAAAAGATCACGAAAGTAACGCTTTGCAGGCCTGAGAGCCACCGCCGGGAGGCCGGAAAAAATAAAGCCAGGAAGGAAAAAATGAAAAGAACGGCTAAAACCGCGGTGAGGGCGAGTGCCGTCTCCTGTCGGCTCACGAGATCCGTAAGCTGTTTTGACGCTTCCTCGAACCGGCTGGCGGAAGAAGAATCAACCCGGTCCACCAGGACGCTTCTTAAAACGCCGATATTCCATCGGATGTCCGCGTCGCGCGGAGACAGCGCCCTCGCCCTTTCGTAGGCAAGGAGCGCCTTTCCCTTTTGCCCCGTGCGGAAATAGGCGTTGCCGAGATTGTAATAAAGGATCTCCGTTTTTTCTCCGGCGCGGACCGAACGCTCATACAAGTTCACGGCCTCTTGATAATCATGGGCTTCGTACTTGGCGTTGGCGACGGACACCCCCGATGCCGCAAAAGCGGCTTCGGCCGCAGCCAAAAACCACAGCCCCATGAACGTCGCCCTTAAAAACCTCATTTGAATTTCACCTTTTCAAAAGAACTGATCACGCGCTCGGCGAGTTCATACACCGCCTTCATATCCTCCCGGCCTTTTTCCACTTTGGCGAAACGCCCGAGATCGAGTTCCTCGAACAATTTCCTGAGATCGGCCGCGATCTGCCTATCCTGGTCTGAGACCTTAAGACGCTCTTCAACGCCGTCGACGCTCACGCTTTGGTTCGGGATATCCAGTTTATCCCCGAGGTAGCCG
>JACPXO010000013.1 GCA_016196505.1 Candidatus Omnitrophota bacterium | reverse complement strand
GCTCATGACGGTGAATCCGGGTTTCGGCGGCCAGGCTTTTTTGCCCGAGGTGCTCCCCAAGATCAAAGAACTGAGAAAAATTTTTGAACGCGACATCGAAGTGGATGGCGGCATCAACAAAGACACGTGCAAAAAAACAGTGGAGGCCGGAGCCAATGTCCTCGTGGCGGGAACGGCTATTTTTGGGAGACCGGACACCGAAAAAGCGATCCAGGACTTAAGATGTTAACTATAAAATTCGGCACGGACGGCTGGCGGGCCGTGATGGACAAAGAGTTCACCTTCCCGAACGTTGAGCGGGTGGCCCAGGCCTTCAGCGATTATTTGAAAGGACCGGACGGCGGGAAAAGTGCGAATGTCGCTCCGAAAGTGGTGGTGGGGTATGACTGGCGGCGGGATTCGGAGAATTTTGCGAAGGCTTTCGCGGAGATCCTGGTCGGTAACCGCATCGAAACGATCCTGTCCCGAAACGCCTGCACTACGCCCGCGGTGAGCTTCACGCTCGTGGACCAAAAGGCGGACGCCGGGATCATGATCACCGCCAGCCACAACCCCCCGCAGTACAACGGGATCAAGATCAAATCCAAGTACGGCAGTTCCGCCGATAAAAGCACCACGGACGCCGTCGAGGCCCTCATAGGAAAAAACAACGTCCTTAGGGCAGCTTTCGATCAGTCCGATCCGCGGGTTTTTGATTTCAACGACAAATACCTTCAATTGTTAAAAAGTTACGTCCGGCTCGATCTGATCCGTCAGGCGCCTTACCGGGTGCTTGTGGATTCCATGCACGGGGTCGGGGATGGGCACATCGGGCGTTTGCTTAAAGGCGGAAAAGCCCAGGTCACTACTCTTCGCGGGGAACGCGACACCACATTCGGGGGCGTTAATCCTGAACCTATTCCTCAAAATTTATCCCTGGCCATCGAGAAGATGAAAACCGGCGAGTTTGATCTGGGCATTGTCACGGACGGCGATGCGGACCGCGTCGGGGCCATCCGCCCGGGCGGGGAGTTCATTTCTCCCGGCATCATTCTTTCGCTGATCATGCTCCACTTCGTCGAAGACCTTAAGAAAACAGGCAGCGTGGTGACGACGATCTCGAACACGGGGCTTATTTACCGCGTGGCCAAGAAACTCGGGCTCAAAGTCCATGAAACGCCCGTGGGCTTTAAGTACGTGTGCGAGATCATGAGGCGCGAGAACGTTCTTATCGGGGGCGAGGAGTCCGGCGGGATCGGATTCCAGGGTTACCTCTACGAACGGGACGGGATGCTGTCCGGGCTTTTGCTTCTTGAGATGATGGCCATGAGAAAACAGTCCTTTGATGAGATCCTCCGCGGTGTTGAAAAGGAATTCGGCAAACTTTATTACGTGCGAAAGGACCTCGCTTATCCCAATGAGCTGAAAGCCCGCCTGTTCGAGGCCTTATCTCGTAACGATCTCCGGACGCTTGAAGGGCATCCCGTGAAAGAGACCAAGACCCATGACGGCACGAAGCTCATTCTGGAGGACGGCAGTTGGCTGCTCTTCAGACTGTCCGGCACCGAGCCCATTTTGAGGATCTATTCGGAGGCGACCTCGGCACCACTCGCCGAATCCCTGGTCAACTTTGGCAAGGCGTTCGCGTTCGGCCTGTCGGGAAAGGCTTGAGTAACCCTGCCGCCGTAGAATTATGAAACAATCCTTCATCCGGAATTTTTCCATCATCGCTCACATTGACCACGGCAAATCCACCTTAGCCGACCGTATCCTCGAACACACGGGGGCGATCGACAGCCGCACTTTTCATAACCAGCTTTTGGATGACATGGACCTGGAGCAGGAGCGCGGCATCACCATCAAGGCGAGCGCGGTCCGCATTACTTACCGGAGAAATGATCAGGAGGCCTTCATGCTCAACCTGATTGATACGCCGGGGCACGTGGATTTCACTTACGAAGTCTCCAAAAGTCTCAGGGCCTGCGAAGGCGCCCTGCTCTTGGTGGACGCGGGCCAAGGGGTGGAAGCACAAACCGTGGCGAATCTGCACCTGGCCATCGAGCACAATCTTCAGATCATCCCCGTCATCAATAAGATCGATCTCGGCACCGCCGAACCGGACCGCGTGAAGCATCAGATCCACAAGATCCTCGGGATCGACGAAAAAGAGATCATCCTTGCCAGCGCGAAGATGGGCATCGGTATCCGGGATATCCTGGAACGTGTGATCGAGAAGATCCCCGCGCCCGAGGGGGATCCCGAACGGCCGCTCCAGGCGCTGATCTTTGACTCGAATTTTGATGTCTACAAAGGCGTCGTGATCTACGCCCGCATTTTTCAGGGAATTTTGAAACGCGGTACGAAGATCCGGATGATGGGGACCGGCAAGACCTATGACGTGCTCGAGGTCGGTTTTTTGTCTCCCAAGGAAACCTCCTGCGACTCTCTTTCATCCGGAGAAGTGGGGTATATCGCCTGCAACATCCGTAGCGCTAAAGAGGTGGAAAACGGGGACACCCTGACGGACGCCGACAGGCCCGCTCTCGAGCCCCTGCCCGGTTACAAGAAGGTCAGGCCGCTGGTGTTCGCCGGGATCTATCCGGTGAACTCCAAGGATTTTCAGGCCTTGAAGGACGGCATCGAAAAACTAAGCTTGAGCGACGCCTCCTTTGTCTACGAAGTCGAAAATTCGGCCTCGATAGGATTCGGGTTTCGCTGCGGGTTCCTCGGGCTTTTGCACATGGAGATCGTGCAGGAGCGGCTTGAGCGGGATTACGACCTGAATTTGGTGGTCACGACTCCCAGTGTCGTGTACAAGATCCGGAAGAACAACGCCGAAGAACTTGAGGTGGAAAACCCCTCGAAGATGCCCGATCCGAGCCAGACGGCCGCGATCCTGGAACCGTTCGTTCTCGCGACGGTGATGATCCCTTCGAACTGCATGGGGGGCATCCTCGAGCTTTGTGAACAGCGCCGCGGCGTGTACCGGTCCACGGAATACGTGGACTCCGAGCGCGTCAAGCTCGTGTATGAGTTCCCGCTGTCCGAGATCATCGTGGATTTTTATGACCGCATCAAGTCCAT
>JACPXO010000175.1 GCA_016196505.1 Candidatus Omnitrophota bacterium | reverse complement strand
GTGCGGTACGCGAGGTCACCGATTTGATCTTAAAAGCTCAGGGGAAATGGGCCCAGGCCTCGGCCGGATATTTTAAGCCGTGAACGCGGCTTTTCGTAGAGGCAACGCCTCCTGGCTTTTGGGGTTCTTGGCCGTCGGTCTTCTTTTGGGCCTGGCCATTTATACCCACCATCAGGACAACTCCAAGAAAAAGGCAAGGCGCGTGCGGGCGGACCTCGTGGGTTCCAGCCGCGACCAGCATCTGCAAAAGTTCAATCTCACCGGTTATGACGAACAGGGAAAGAAATTCTGGAATCTCGTCGGTGAGGTGGCGAAGATAGACCCCGTAGAAACGGTGTTTCTCGACAAGAACGTTATTTTGAAGTTAAAAGACAGCACCGTGGTCAATACGGACCATGTGCGCTGGTCTCCCCAGGCCGGGCTTCTCACCACGAACTCTCCCGTTTTTGTGGTGCATCAGAACACCCGCATCAAGGGGATGGGGGCGGTGGGCCGGCCCAACGAAAGCTTTATCCAGATCAACCGGGATATTCTCATGATCCTCAACGATACGTCGCAGCTCACCTGTATCGGCCCTATGAAGATCTATTATAAGGAAAACAAGGCCGTTTTTTACCGGAAGGTGAAGGTCACGGACGCCAAGGGTTTTGTTTCCTCCAACCGTATGGACGTTTTCTTCGACTCTGCCACCAAGAAAGTCAGCCAGATCGTGGCAGTAGGTAATGTCACGATCGAGCGTGACGGAAATCTCACCCATTCTGAGAGGGCCATTTATACGGTCGCCAACGGTTCCGTTCGCTTGGAAGGGAGCCCCGAGATCACGCTGTACAAGGAAAATTCGAGTCTCATTGATGCCCCTCTTAGAAGCTAAGGGCTTAAAAAAGACCTACGCGGGCAGACCCGTGGTCAACGGCGTTGAGCTGACGATCAACGCGGGGGAGATCGTCGGGCTTTTGGGCCCCAACGGGGCCGGGAAGACGACCACTTTTTACATGATCACGGGGATCGTCAAACCCGACGCCGGCAATATCCTTTTTGACCGCCGGGATCTGAGCCAATACCCCATGCACAAGCGCGCGCAGTTGGGGATCGGGTATTTGTCCCAGGAGCCCTCGATATTCAGGGACCTGAGTGTCGAAGAGAACATCATGGCGGTTCTGGAAACGCTGGAACTTCCCCGGAGAGAACGTGAGAAACGCCTCGAGGAACTTCTCAAAGAGTTGGGGATCGCGCACTTGAGACGGTCCCGAGCCCTCACGCTTTCCGGAGGGGAAAGGCGGCGCCTCGAGATCACGCGGGCCCTCGTGACGCACCCTTTGTGCATTCTTTTGGACGAACCCTTTTCCGGGATCGACCCCATCGCGGTGGCCGATTGCCAACAACTTATCAAAGACCTTAAAAACAAAGGACTTGGGATCTTGTTAACCGACCACAATGTCCGGGAGACTCTGGCGATCACCGACCGGGCGTACATCATGTCTGAGGGTAAAATACTGATTTCGGGGACCAAAGAAGATCTTTTGACCAGCAAGGAAGCGCGCCGTATTTATCTCGGGGAAAAGTTTACGATGTAAATGAGCACACGACTTACGCGACCGAAGGAAGTGTCAAGTCGTCCGTGCGAATTTATCCAGAGGAGGCGCGGCCTAGCGCCGACGTGGGATCTTGTGGTATTATAATACGTTTTGCATGGGAGAAATTCATGGAAATCGACATCAGCGCGCGGCATTTTCACGTCACCGAGGCCCTAAAGGCCTATGTCATTGATAAAACGAGTAAACTGGAAAAATACTCGCTGAAGCTTGAGACCGCCCATGTGATCCTTGAGGTTCAGAAGTTCCGCCACATCTGCGAGATCACCGCGATGGGCAAGAATTCAAGGTTTACGGCCAAGGAAGAAAGCGCGGACATGTACGCCGCTTTTGACAAAAGTTTCGGGAATATCCAGCTTCAGCTCAGGCGGTATCACGATCGTCTGAGAGACCACAAGGCGAGGCGTTACAAGCTCAAGCCATAATATGAATCTTTTGCTTAGGGACAAACCCATGAAAGCCAGTGTCAAAAAGATCAAAGAATGCAAGTTCAAGCTGTCGGTGGAAGTGGAACCGGCGCTCGTGGAGAGCCGTTTTCAGGAGGTCTTCCGTGATTTCCAAAAGAGCGTGTGCTTGCCGGGTTTCCGCGAGGGGAAAGCGCCCCTGGATCTCGTCGAGAAGAAATTCCCGGGTGAAGCCCATGAGGAGGTCCTGAAATCCCTCATCCCGGAGGCGTATCACTGGTCCCTGTCGAACCAAAAGATCGCGGCCGTCTCTTTGCCGAAGATCTCAGAGATCCAGATGGAACGCGGCAAGAAGCTCACCTTCGCGGCCGAGTTTGAAAAAGCACCTGAGTTTTCCCTGAGGCACTACAAAGGGATCAAGATCAAAAAGGTCCCCGTGGCCGTTGATGCCAATGACGTCGAGCGCGGGCTTTTGTCCCTGCAGGAATCCAAAGCCGAGCTCAAGCCCCTGAGCGAGGCGCGTCCCGTTCAGAAAGGTGATTTCATCCTTTCCGATGTGGAGGCCTGGCAGGACGGGCAGTACGCGCCGGCCCGCAAGGGGGTGCTTTTATACGTCGAGCCCACGCCTCACGATGATTTTTTTGACAAAGTGGCCGGCGCTCACCTCGATGAGGTGCGCGAGATATCGATGGAGCTTTCCGACGAAGACAAGAAACAGGGGATCGTGGGACGAAAACCCCTGTGTAAGCTCTGGGTACGCGCGATCCAGGAGCAAAAACTCCCG
>JACPXO010000003.1 GCA_016196505.1 Candidatus Omnitrophota bacterium | reverse complement strand
TTCAAGACATTCAGAAACACCGGGCCCCTCGGCTCATCCCTCCCCGCCTTTTATCGGACTACACAATGGGCGGTCAAATAAAAGTACAGCAGAAATACCGCGACAGCGTGTACCCCCCCGAGAAGCCCGTGTTCTACGAGAAAGCCAAAATCGAAGCCCATATCGAGCAGATACGCCGGGGGGAAAGAAATTACCCGCGGTACGGGGTCACCAACGAATGGCTGTTTCAAGCTTTGGAGAAACATGGTATCCGTGGCAAGACTGTGGCTGTGATGGGCTCGAATAAACCTTGGTTTGAGAGCGTGTGTTTGTACTATGGCGGGCGGTGCACGACGATCGAGTACAACCGTATCCTCACCGATCACCCAGGGCTGACGATCCTGACGCCGGATGAGTACGACAAAAATCCCGTGAAATTCGAAGCGGCCTTTTCGATCTCTTCTTTCGAGCACGATGGCCTCGGCCGCTATGGGGATCCATTGAATCCAAACGGCGATCTCGACGCGATGAAGAAAATGAAGCGAATGCTCTTGCCCGGCGGGGTTCTTTACCTCGCCGTACCCGTCGGCCAGGACCGGCTCATCTGGAACGCGCACCGGGTTTACGGAAAATTGCGGTTGCCGCTGCTTTTAAAAGGATGGAAGGTCATAGAGAGCTTCGGGTTCGATGAATCCGCGCTTGAAAAAGATAAGAACGGTTACGAACCGCTTTTTGTCCTTCGGAACACCATATAAATGCGTCTTCTTATCTGCGAACCGGTACGCAACTTGGGTGAACAAGCTATCGTGCGCTCTTTTGTAAAGGGTCTCATACGTCACAACGTACCCTACACCATGGTCCAAAAAGACAAAGTCACAGAGAATCTAATTGATCCCTCGGTTATTGTGGTTACTGGGAGACTCGCCTCTTGCGCTCAAATCTTGTCCTACTGCCGTCGAAAAGATGCCGATTTTATTTACTTTGACAAAGGCTATTTGCGTCGAGGCTGGGGTACGGAAAATCCCGAAGGATACATAAGATTTGTTGTAAACGCGCTCCACGCCTCGGATTACTTCCAAGAGTTCCCTCGCCCCTCGGATCGATGGAGAAAACTAAAAGTTCAGCTTTCCCCTCCCAAAAAGAAAGGGCAAAACATCATTTTTGCAGGATGCACAGAAAAATTCGCTACTTTCCATAATTTCAATGCTGTGGATTATGCCAAAAGTGTCGTCGACGCTATCCATAAAATAATAAACCTGCCGATTATCTACCGACCAAAGCCAGGAGGTAGGAACACCCTGGGCTACAACCCGGTTACCAACACAACACTGTCCGGTAATGATCGGACCATAGATCAGGAGTTAAAAAACGCCTACGCGCTTGTCACATTCTCGAGCAACGCGGCGATAGACGCCCTTATCGCAGGAGTGCCGGCGTTTGTTCTTGGCCCCGGGATGGCAAAACCGGTCTCAAACACGGATCTGGCCATGCTGAAGAACCCTTATTTCCCGTCCGAAAAAGAGCGGAATCAATTCTTCTATGATCTGGCCTACTGCCAATGGAACGGCCGGGAGATCGAAAAAGGGGTCGTGTGGGAAGACTTGAAAAATATCCTTCAAAGGATCAAAAAAAAAATTCTAAGGAGTTAAAAGCCGCTGGATCTGGAGTGAACAGTTTTCCCAACTAAGGTGTTCCACCGTTTGACGAATGTCCGCTTTGAGTTGATAAGCTTTTTCAATCAGCGCCGCCACTTCTTCCGCGGAACTTTCCACATCAAATAAAAAGCCGTTCTCCCCGTCGCGGATAATATCCGGAGCGAACCCCGTGCGGCTCACCACCGGCACGCTATTGCACATCATGGTTTCAATGAGCGGGATAGGCCCTCCCTCAAGCTTTGAGGCAGAGACAAAAACATCCATACCCGCGTAGTATTTTGGATATTCGGAATAAGGAACCTCTACGTAACTAAAGTTCTTCAAAGACAGCAGTTCATTAAAACGCTTGTAACAATTCCACTTCCTGTGGCGTGACCCTTCGTCGGACCCGGGGGGACCCAGGAGCACGAATTTTCTATGCGGCATCGACCGGACGATCTCCAATATCAGATCAGGGGATTTTCTCGGGTAATAAGCCGTGCTAAAACCCACGGCTCCGCCGTTGCGTTCATGGGGCTGGAATAAATGCGGGTCCGCCCCTCCCAGCACCACCGCCAATTTTTCCGGCTTGACCCCCTGGCTTTGAAGAGATCGGACGCTCCTCGAATTCATGCAAACCACCTTCTCGCACTGGTTGAAGGCATAAACGTAATTCATGGTTTTGAACGCGTCCACTTCCTTGGGATGCGTGTGAAAAACAAAGATCTTGCCTCCCCACACGGTGGGATGAAATTTCAGGCACTCAGGCAGAAAAGAATAGTGGCTGAAGAAATAATTCTTAGCTGGGGGTAAAGGTTCACGCGCGTCCATAAAATAAGTACGGGTTTTCCCGGGAAAATAGCGCGCGATCTCCCGGCATATCCCTTCGAGGATCCACCCCGAGGCCTGCTTTTTAAAAACAAACACCAGGTTATAGGGAGGAGGTGAGGAGCGCTTGTTTTTAATGAAAAAATTGTAGCAACCCTTCGAGATCACATACTCGGTCTGATAAGGAAGGATGCGACGCCAAAGCGCCACCCAAACCGATTTGAGAGAAGTACGTAAAAAATCCTTGAGTAAATAATAAGCGTACGGCATACGGCGTTCCCTGACGCATACCCTCACCTTTTGCCAAAGATTCCTTGGGGCGTCATTCTCCCCCGGCGCGTTTTGAGAGGCCGCGCGGCGCGCTTCTCCGCCCAGGGGCTTTCTTTTGGCGGTGCCGATATAAAAACCTTGTTCGTACATCACGTCGTCTTTTCTTTTCATGGGAAGCGCTGTCTCATCCTGAATATCCAGGTGGGAGGAAATAAGGGCGTGGATCTCTTCGCGCGTGTATTCCTTCACGTGAAAGCGCGACACGAGCTTCTGGTTCACAAAAAGCGGGGTTCCGATCAAGGCGATCCCGTCCGGCGCGAGCATAGCCGAGATCGTGCCTAACAGTTCCTCTGGGTAGGGCAAGTGCTCGATCACGTCCATGGCATAAACCACGTCGAACCGGCCGGCCTTCTCGGACAACTTTTCACGCGTCTGACTGATCGGAACCTGGATGAACGCCGCGTTTTTTATGCGGTATTCTTTTTTCTTCTGTTTGGCGAAATGTATCCCGTCCCAATCGGCGTCGATCCCGACGATCTCTTTGCATCGTCCCGCGAGCGTGCAAGCATAGGCCCCGTCGCCGCAACCGATATCCAGGACAATATCCGTAGGACGGATCTTGGAAGCAATGAATTCCCAAGAATTGCTGTCAATGACAAACTTTTCAGGGACAAAAAGCTTCCATTGGTAAGGCCCTTTTTGGCGTTTCTTGAATCCCAGAAAATTACGGTCGCGGGTCTGGTGAAAGTAACGCCTTAAAGACGTGACCCATGAATGACGATCCCAGTCTCTTTTTTGTCTCATGGGAATTTTAGGGGGTTGTTATTTTATTCTTTTGCAGTGTTTCCTGCTGGGCAAGCCACAAGTCCGCATACTGGACTTTTTTCCAGTTCTCGAACCATGGGCCGCCCCGCGTAAAGTGTATCCCTTTAGGGTACTCCTCTTTCGGGAGGCCGCTCCAGCCCTCGAGCCAATTCCAGGTTTCCGGCACGCTACCGATCAGGTCGTCCGTAAGCCAGGAAAAGCGGTGCAGAAAAGCGCCGCTCTCGGAATTCACCACCTGAGGCGTGAGGATCTGATTCGCCTCGTGAGCGCAGTTCCAGAGCGCTAAACTCGACCAATTCTTCCTTGGGTAGACGGTCTGTACCACCCCGTCCATTTTGGAGGTTTCTTTAGGCCGATAATCGTGCTTCACGCACAGAACCGCGTACCGCTCGTCTGCCAGGGAAAAAAGACCGGCCACATCGGCCGTGAACAAAAAATCACAGTCAACGAACATCGCCCAGCCCTTGTAACCCGCGAGGTACGGGGTTAAGAAACGGGTGTAGGTGAATTCCGTGGACGCGAGGGGGTCTTTGGGCCGCCAATAAAGCCCCTCTTGCCTCAGCCCGTCCTGCTTCAAAGGGATGATCTCGAGCGGCGCGCTCGAGTGCCGCCTAAGCGAGGCCGCACAAACCTGATAGGCGATGTCTTCGCGGCTGTCCCAACCGATAAATATCTTCAAGGGATGGTCACCGCCGTTTGTTCTTCAAGAAAATTCTGCACCCTTTGCTTCTGCGCTTCCCAATACTCGTAAAATTTGCCCTTTTGATCCAAGAGCGTCTTCAAAGTCCCCTGTTCCACCACACACCCCCCCTCGATCACCACCACCTTGTCGGCGTTCACGACGGTGGAGAGCCGGTGGGCGATCACGATCACCGTCCTTTTTTTTCCCATTTCGTCGATGGCCTGCTGTATGGACCTCTCGGTTTTCGTGTCCAAAGCGCTGGTGGCTTCATCCAAGATCAGGATCTCGGCGTCCTTCAAAAACGCCCTCGTGATCGAAACCCGCTGTTTCTCACCCCCCGACAGCATCGCCCCACGCTCACCGATCACCGTATCCAACCCTTCCGGCAGTTTCAAGATCACGTCCTCGAGCCGCGCTTTCCGCGCGGCGTCCATGATCTCCCCATCCGTCACCGGACGGTTAAGCCCATAAATGATGTTGGCCCTGAGTGTGTCGTTAAAAAGCATGGGGTCCTGGCTTACGAACGCCGTGCGCTCAACCCACGAGTTTAGCTTAAAATCACGGATGTCCGCCCCGTCCACCAGGATCGAACCCGGCGGGCAGTCATAGAAACGCATTAAAAGGTGAACCAGCGTCGTTTTGCCGGTACCGGTGGGCCCCACGATCGCGGTCATCTGCCCTTTCTTGATGGAAACACTTAAATCCCTCAACACCGGGCGCTTTTCCCTATAGAAAAAATTGAGGTG